>JANNJH010000416.1:0-1562 GCA_031405775.1 Sphingomonadales bacterium
CCCCAACACGGGATACCAACGCCGAGCCGTCCCCTGGCACGTCCCCTGGTCGCCCGCCGCGCCGGCGGGCCGCTGATCGGCCGGATCACCGTGCCCGGCGACAAATCGATCAGCCACCGATCGCTGATGCTCGGCGCGCTGGCCGTCGGCGAGACTGTCATCACCGGGCTGCTGGAGGGCGCGGACGTCCTCGCCACCGCCACAGCGCTCAGCGCCATGGGCGCCGATATCGAAAAGCGCGGCGACAAATGGCACGTCCACGGCGTCGGCGTCGGCGGGCTGCTTCAGCCGCGGATCGCGCTCGACATGGGCAATTCGGGCACCTCGACCCGGCTGTTGATGGGGCTTGTCGCCAGTCACCCGATCACCGCGACGTTCATTGGCGACGCCTCGCTGTCGCGCCGGCCGATGGGCCGCGTCATCGATCCGCTGTCGCTGATGGGCGCCAGCTTTGCCGCCAGCCCCGGAGGCCGGCTACCATTGACGATGACCGGCCTCTGCCCCGCCGTGCCGCTGCGCTACACGCTGCCAGTGGCCTCGGCGCAGGTCAAATCGGCGCTGCTGCTCGCCGGGCTCAACACGCCGGGCGACACGGTGGTCATCGAGCCTATCGCCACCCGCGACCATAGCGAGCGCATGCTGGCCGGCTTTGGCGCCAAGCTGAGCGTCGCCGATTCGCCGCAGGGCCGCGTCATCACCCTGGCGGGCGAGGCCGAATTGCAGCCGCAAACCATCACCGTCCCCGGCGACCCCTCGTCGGCGGCCTTCCCGCTCGTCGCCGCGCTCATCGTCCCCGGATCGGTCGTGACCATCGGCAATGTCGGCATGAACCCCACCCGCGCCGGGCTGGTCAAGGTGCTGCAGGCAATGGGGGCCGACATCAGCATCGTTGCACACCGCGACGTCGGCGGCGAGCCCGTCGCCGACCTGATCGTCCGCCACAGCCCGTTGACCGGCATCGAGGTGCCCCCCGAAGACGCCGCCTCGATGATCGATGAATATCCCATCCTGTTCATCGCCGCCGCCTTTGCCCAGGGCCGCACGGTCATGCGCGGGCTCGAAGAACTCCGCGTCAAGGAATCGGACCGCATCGCCGTCATGGCCGCCGGCCTGTCCGCCTGCGGCGTCAGCGCCGAGGAACTGCCCGACGGCCTGATCATCACCGGCAACGGCGGCGACCCGGTGCCCGGCGGCGCCACCGTCGCCGCCAGCCTCGATCACCGCATCGCCATGAGCTTCGCGATCCTCGGGCTGCATTCGCGCCAACCGATCACCGTCGACGACGCCCGCCCGATCGCCACCAGCTTTCCCGGCTTCGTCGCCATGATGGAGAGTTTGGGCGCGCGGACGCGCTCAGGAGACGGCGACTAGGGTCGCTTTCACGTATGTGGAATCGACAGCCCCTCTCCCGCTTGCGGGAGAGGCGACACGCGCGGCGGCGCGGAGGCGACCACCGTCGCGCGCGGCGGGTGAGGGTGTGCCGCCTTCCCCGGAAGAAAGAACACCCTCACCCGGGCCGCCGCCAGAGCGGATGCGACCTCCGTCGCTGGAGCGGATGCGAC
>JANNJH010000417.1:0-1036 GCA_031405775.1 Sphingomonadales bacterium
GCCTCCGGCAGCGCCTCCGGCAGCGCGCCGTCACCCTTCATGATCTCGATAACGTCGTTCGAGGTGAAGGTCAGCGCGTCCGTCGCGCGCGCCTGCACCCAGGCCAAGACTTCTTCGGGCGAGAGGTGGGGGTTGGTCAGGTCGTTCTGCTCGCCCACAAACGGGTTTTCGTACTTCATCCAGTCGGGCTTGCTGCCGGGAGGGGCGGCAGGCTCGGGCGGCGGGTCGAGCGGGTTTTGCGGCGTCGCTCCCGCAGCCAGCGCTGTTCCTTGCGCGAAAACGGGCGAAGGCAGCAGGAATGCCATGACGGCAAAACACAGCCAGAAATATCTCATCGGTAAACTCCCCTGCTTTTTTTTATGAAGGTTATGCTGCCTTGGCTATAGATCTCAGCACATAGTGCAAAATGCCGCCATTCCTGATGTATTCAATTTCATCGAGCGTGTCGATGCGGCACAGCGCGGTGATGTTCTCTTTCGTGCCGTCCTTGCGGGTGACGGTGACGGTCAGCTCCATGCGCGGCTTCAGCCCTGTGGCGATGCCTGCGATGTCGAAGGTTTCCGATCCGTCAAGCTTCAGCGCCGCGCGCGTCATGCCGTTCGTGAACTGCAGGGGCAGCACACCCATGCCGACAAGGTTCGAGCGGTGGATGCGCTCGAAGCTTTCGGCGATGACGGCGCGGATGCCGAGCAGCTTCGTTCCCTTCGCCGCCCAGTCGCGGGATGAGCCTGTGCCGTATTCCTTGCCCGCCACGACGATCAGCGGCGTGCCTGCGGCAACGTATTTCATCGCCGCGTCATAGATGGGCATTTCCGCGCCGGTGGGAATATAGCGTGTCAACCCGCCTTCCTTGCCGCCCAGCATTTCATTTTTGATGCGGATATTGGCAAACGTGCCGCGCATCATGATCTCGTGGTTGCCCCTGCGCGCGCCGTAGGAATTGAAATCCACGGGGCGCACCTGATAGCTCATTAAATATGCACCGGCAGGACTGTCTTTTTTAATCGAACCCGCAGGCGAGATATGGTCGGTCGTG
>JANNJH010000418.1:0-4817 GCA_031405775.1 Sphingomonadales bacterium
GAGGATGCCGATCCGCAGCGTTTCCCCAAGCATTGGGTCGGTCCAGCGCCAGCGCGGTCGCCGCATCGTCGCCAGCAACTGGAGCGCGCCAAGGCCTTGCGCGAACAAATTGCCGAGCACCACCGCCCATGCCCCAAAGCCGGCCAGCGCAAAACCAACCGAGGCGGCAAGCCCGGCGAATTTCGATACGGCGGTGCGGTTGACCAGCGCGCGGGTGCGCATCTTGCGCAGCAACAGCCCGGTCGGCGCGGCGGCAACGGCGATGGCGATCGTCGTCAGCCCCTGCACGGCGATCAAGCCCCCCAGCCGCGCATCGCCCCATAGGGCCGCCACCGCGAGGCCGATGCCGCCGATGGCCGCGGCGCTGGCGATGCCGATCGCCAGCATCGCCCAGAATGCCGCATCGGTCAGCCGCGTGTGCGCCGACGCCGCGCGCACCAGCGCGTCGGGCATGCCCCCCAGCAGCGCCGCCTGGACGATCGCCGACACCGCGACGGCGATCCCGGCGCGGCCAAATTCGGCCGGTCCGACATAGCGCGCCAACACCAGCACCGTGCCCAGCGAAGCCACAGCGCTGAGCAGGCTTTCAAGGAACGCCCAGCGCACCGATCGGGTGATGCGCGTGACAATGCGGGCGTGCGACATGGGCGGCGGCGGTTCCTTTTGGGGCGGGGGTTCACGCGATCGTCATCACTGCGGCATAACGGACATTATCGCAGCGGCTAGTCGAGGTTTGTGACAATTTCGTTGATCATCTGCACGCGCAACCGTGCCGGACCGCTGCGTCGCTGCCTCGCGGCGGTCGCCGCCATCGCCCATGATGGCGATTGGGAGCTGGTGATCGTCGACAATGGCTCGGTCGATGCGACAGCGGAAACGATCCGCGCCTTTGCCGCCGCACAGGATTTTCGCGTCGTGCCGGTGTTCCAGCCGGTGGCGGGGCTCAGCAACGCCCGCAACGCCGGCGTCGCTGTGGCGACCGGCGAGCTGATGCTGTTCACCGACGATGATTGCTATGTCGCGCCTGATCTTCTTGATGCCGCGCGCGCCGCCTTTGCCGATCCGACGATCGGCTTTGTCAGCGGGCGAGTGCGGTTGTTCGACCCGCTCGATGCGCGCATCACCATCAACGAATCGACGACGCCGCTGCGCTTCCCGGCAAGGCGCTTTCTCGCCACCGGGCTGGTCAAGGGCGCCAACCTGGCGTTTCGGCGCGCCGCGCTCGCCGCCATCAGCCGCGGCGGCCCGCCGTTCGACCCGCTGCTCGGCGCCGGCGCCCGTTTTCCGGCCGGCGAGGACAGCGACGCTGCCCAGCGCGTGGCGCTGGCGGGATGGGCCGGCGCCTATGATCCGCGGCTCGTCGTCGATCATCACCACGGCCGCCGTGGCCATGATGTCGCGGCGCTGTTTCGCGGCTATGATATCGGGCGCGGCGCCTTTCACGCCAAGCTGCTGACGCTTGATGGCGGCCTGCGACCGGCGCTCAGCGCCTGGGCGGGCTTGCCGTCGCGGGTCCGCGCCCGGCCGGGGTTGCTCGGCGGCGAACTGCGCGGCGCCTTAGGCTATTGGCGCGCGATGCTGGGCGGCTGAATCAGCGCGGCTGCATGTGGAGCAGCCGCACCTTCAGTATCTCGGCGACTTTGGCGGCGTCGAACGGCGCGCCGAGCAAGTCATGGACGGGGCGCAACGCTTCGGGATCGAGCGTCCAGCGGTCATAGTCGAGCTTGACGCACACGCTCGGGTTGGCCGCGACAAAGCGATCGGTGATGGCGTCGAAGCGCGCCACGTCGGCAGCCAGCCTGTCCTTGTCTCCATCCTTCCACCAGCCCGATTGCGCCACCGCATCGACGGCGCGGCGGTTGAAGACGAACACCGCCGGCGCAAACACCTGCGCCATGAAATCAAGCTGTTCGCCAAGGTCGGGGACAAGGTAGCGGATCTCCTTGAAACCGATGATGCGGCTGCCGCGCGGCGGTTTCAGGATCGTCGACAGGAACGCCTGCCGCAACTGCGCGGCAAAACCGTCGGGATCGGCGGCCAGCGCGCCATACCAGGGATCACCGGCGGCCTGATGGCCATGGCCGAAGCGATCGCGCAGCACCACGGCATTGCGCCAGGCGTCGAACAGCCCGCGCACGATGCCGTGATTCTCGCCGGCCACGTAAACGCCGGGCATGGCGTTGAGCAGTTTTTGCAGCACTGTCGAGCCGGTGCGGCCATAGGTGACGATGAAGACAAAACGCTCCGGTCGCGGCGCTGGCCCGACCCGGCGCAGCATTTCGCCATAGCGCTTCAGCCGGTTGCGCACCCGCACCATGATCGGCGGCTTGATGATGGCCTTTGGTGGCATCAGCTCGCCAGATTGGCCAGCCGCCGCCGCGCGCTTTCGAGCGCCCGCCGAGCCTGCCAGCCGAATTCATGCCAGCGCGGCGGGGCGATGCCGCGCCGCGCATCCTCGATCGTCGAAGCGCCCATCCGTTCGATGATCGGAGAGGGGTGAAGGCCGATATTGGCGACGCCATGCGCCCAGTAACGCTCCATCTCGTCATCGACCGGTCGCACCACCTTGGTGATCGACGCCAGCCACGCCCGCGCGCCTTCACGCCGCAATATATAGCCCTGGGCACCGATCGCGGCGCCGCGATAGCGCACGACATGACGCCCGGCGGTGCGGCCGATGATGCGCGCCGCCGTCGGTGCCTTGGCATGGAGGCGGACGAAGGGGTGCGCCGCCAGCGACGCCACGATCGCCGGCAAATCGGCGAAGAATCCCGGATCGATCAGCACATCGTCCTCGAGGACAACCGCTGCTTCGGCATGACCGTCAGCGATCGCCTGCCAGACCGCGACATGGCTGCCATAGCAGCCAAGCTCCCCCGGCGTCAGTTCGCGGCGGATGGCGCGGCGCGCGGCAGCCGGGTCATAGGGGATCGTCGCCGGCGGCGTTCGCGCCGCATCGAAAAAGCCCCAGCAAAGCCCCGGCACCGCACCGAGCTGCCGCGCCATGGCATCGCGGCGCAGCGAGCCAGGCAGGCTGATGACGTGGACGACGGTCACTGCAAATCCTTTTTGCAAAATTTCGGCACGCGCCGGCTTTGAACACGCCGATAGTCGCTATTTTTGACATTTTTGTAACAGTGTCAAAATCGCGCCAAACTGTGTGGTGTGACGCAACACGGTAACAAATCAGTAAAAAAACTAACATCACTCGGCTGCTAAGACCGCCTCAGCGAAGGGGCACCAATCGGTTTTCCCCTCGATTCCAACTGGGAAAAGCCGTTTTCGTCATGACGCGTTTGCCGCCATTGCCAATCTTTATGCGCGGGCGACGCGCGGCACTGCTGTGTGCGGCGCTGGCGATGGCGACTCCGTCCGCCGCGCAAACGACCCCGGCGCTCAGCGACGCCCCGCCGGTCCGTAACGCCCCGGCGCTGTTTGAAATATCCGCCTTCGACGTCTCGGGCGTCACCAAGCTCGATGCAGCGACCGTCGAAAACGCCGTCTACCCGTTCACCGGGCCGGATCGCGCCGCCACCGATGTCGAGGCGGCGCGCAAGGCGCTTGAGGAGGCTTACAAGGCCAGGGGCTTCGAATCGGTCCTTGTCGAAATCCCGCCGCAACCCAACGAAGCCTTTGTCGCCGGCATCGTCGCGTTGCAGGTCACCGAAGCCGTCGTCGGCCAGGTCCGCGTCACCGGGTCGAAATATCATGCGCCGACGATCATTGCCGCGCAGGTGCCGGCGCTCAAAGCCGGCGAAGTTCCCGATTTCACCGCGGCGCAGGCGCAGCTGGCGGCAGCAAACCGTTTCCCCGATCGCGAGATCACGCCGTCGATCAATGCCGGCGCGGTGCCGGGCACGATCGATATCGACCTCAAGGTCCGCGACAGCCTGCCGCTCCATGCCAGCCTCGAACTCACCAACGACCATAGTTCCGGTACAAAGCCGCTACGGCTGGCGGGCAGTGTCCGCTATTCCAATCTCTGGCAGGCCGGCCACACGCTGACCGCGTCGTACCTGACGTCCCCGCAGGATCGCCGCGAGGTCGAGGTCATTTCCGGGTCTTACCTGGCGCCGCTGCTCGGCTCGCGCTGGACGCTGCTGCTTTACGCCTACAAATCGAACAGCAACGTCGCGGCGCTGGGTGGGTCACAGGTGCTCGGCAAGGGCTATGCCATCGGCACCCGCGCCATCTACCGTTTCCCGGGGGCGACCGAACAGTCGCTGACCTTTGGCTTTGATTACAAGGACTTCAAGCAGGACATCTCGATCCCGTCGGCTGATCCCGCCTTGCCGCCGGGGTTGATCAGCACGCCGATCGTCTATGTGCCGGTCGTTGTCAGTTATTCCGGCCAGCGCGTTACCGAAACCAGCGCGATGAACCTGACCGTCACCGCGACCGCCGGCCTGCGCGGCCTCGGCTCCAGCGGCGCCATCGTGCAGACGCAGCGCTTCAACGCCATCGGCAACTTCGTCCATGTCAAACTCGAAGCCGATTACAGCCGTGCGCTCGGCGGCGATTTCTCGGCCTTCGGCAGGATCACCGGCCAGTTCGCCGATTCGCCGCTGGTCAGCAACGAACAGTTCAGCATCGGCGGCAACACCTCGGTGCGCGGCTATTTCCAGTCCGAAGCGGTTGGCGACGACGGCGTCAACGGCAGCCTGGAGGTGCGCAGCCCGTCGCTGGCAAGCCACCTCGGCAACTTTGTCGACGAACTGCGCTTTTTTGCTTTTGCCGATGGCGGCTTTGCCCGGGTGCGGTCGCCGCTGCCCGAGCAGAAGGACCGCTTCACGCTGCTCAGTGCCGGCGCCGGCACG
>JANNJH010000419.1:0-1453 GCA_031405775.1 Sphingomonadales bacterium
GCCGACCTTTTAGAGCGCCTGATAGATAGGGACGGTGCCCATGGGCACGGGCGAGTTTCGCCGGATACAATAGCCGGTGTTGTGGATGTTTCGGCCGGTCGACAGGTCCATGACGTTGTCGGCGCCCCAGCGCGTGGCCCAGACCATCTTTTCGACTTCTTCCGCCACCGATGACGCGACGGCGCTGTTGCCGATGTTGGCGTTGATCTTGACGAGGAAGTTGCGGCCGATGGCCATTGGCTCGGCTTCGGGGTGGTTGATGTTCGACGGGATGATGGCGCGGCCGCGAGCGATTTCATCGCGGACGAATTCGGGGGTGACGTAATCGGGGATGGAGGCGCCGAAATCCTCGCCGTCGCGGATTTGGCCGGTGATGCGCGCGCGCGGCCGATGTTTTCGCGGATGGCGACATATTCCATTTCCGGCGTGATGATGCCGCGGCGGGCATAGGCGATTTGCGTGATGGCGGGGCTGGTGCCGGTGCCGAAGCCTTTGGCGCGCCACGGCATTTTGTTGACGTTGGGGAAGACGGCGACATCGGGCTGTTGTTTGCCGGCGACGCCGTTATCCTCGGGGCGGACGTCGCGGCCGGGGTAGCGCTCGACATCGCCGCGAGCTTCGATCCACGGGGTGCGGAGCGCGGGGAGGCCGGCGTTGATGTCGATGGTGGCCGATGCGTCGGTATAGGGGCCGGAACAATCGTAGATGCGGACCGGCGGCTCCTTGGCGGAGGGTTCGAGGACGACCTCGCGCATGGCGACGCGGATATCGGGGAACAGATCGCCGGCGATGTGGATCTTGCGGCTGCCGGGCAGGGCGCCGGTGGTGACGGGGATTTCGATCCTGGATGCGATATCGGCCATGTTGCGTGCTCCATTTATGGATGGAGAGCGGGGATGATGCCGCGCCCTCCCTCCGCCGGGGTCAACCGGATCAGGTTCAGCGGGTCGCAGCGCTTTGCAAGCTGCCTCTCAGCCGGTTGTGCCGGCCCCCCGGGGTCTTGGCGCCATTGTAGGCGCTACCGGCCGAAGTTGGCAACAAGGCCTTTGTCGGTGCAGCATCGCTTGTCCCAGAAGCGGAAATAAAGCCCGTAATTGCTATTATAATGGCGGTGGTGCGTCTCGTGATGGCTGGCGGTGATGATATGGCGGCCGAACCAGCCAGTGATCCAGCGCGCCGGGAACATCTCCCAGCCCATGTGGTTGGTGACGCCCATCACCGTGGCGATTGTGAGGACGACGCCGAGGGCGGTCCAGTGGATGGGGATGAGGAAGGCGAGGGCGGGGATGAGCAGGGCGCCGGACAGGGCCTCCCACGGGTGGAAGCTCATCGCGGCCCAGGCGGTGGGGGGTTTGCTGGCGTGGTGGACGGCGCGTTCGGCCGCCACATCATCACCGCCAGCCACCACGAGGCCCACCACGCCCGCTACAATTGCAACTACGGCCTCTACTTC
>JANNJH010000420.1:0-7480 GCA_031405775.1 Sphingomonadales bacterium
GCCGATCACAGCCATGTCATGACCATCGCCGGTTACCCCGAACGCGGCAACGACATCCTCGGCTATATCAAGAATGCGCCGTCCGGTGAATCGCGTGGCGGCACCAGCAAGCAAGGCTTTGCGCTGGACGATCGTGGTCAGCCGATGACGACGCTAGGCTATGCCAACGGGCCGTTCACCGGCCCTGGCCTGTCACGGCTGCTGCCGCCGACCGACAAGAATTATCTCGCCGACAAGCTCCACGGCACCGACAGCGAGACGCATGGCGGCGAGGACGTGGCACTGTTTGCCGACGGCCCGCGCTCCGATCTCGTCGGCGGCGTCATCGAGCAGAATGTCATTTTCCACATTATCGCCGAGGCGCTCGGTTGGCGCTAGCGGCGGTTTCGTGCCCCTCTCCCGGTTGACGCGAAGGCGTCGCCTACGGCTGCGGGAGAGGCGAGAGACGCCGCTCCAGCGACGGAGGTCGCATCCGCTCCAGCGACGGAGGTCGCATCCGCTCTGGCGGTGGCCCGGGTGAGGGTGTTCTTTCTTTTGGCAGTTGAGGCACACCCTCACCCGCCGCTCGCGACGGAGGTCGCCTTCGCGACGTCGCACGTTTCGCCTCTCCGCCACGCGGGCGAGGGCTATCGAGCCACATAAGAATCGCGTCTAGGAAATGACGCCGGTCAGCCCGATGGCGACGATGGCGCCGCTGAGGATGCCGACGCACAGCCCGGCGATCCAGAGCAGGCGCCCCGACCGCTGGTGTGTTCTGCGCTGTGGTTCGGTTCCCGGCATAGCCAATCCCATGGGCCGCTCCTTGTGCGGGCAGCCCTTGCTTTTGGATATAGCAAGAAGTGTGCCATCCGAGCCGCGGATCGCAAGCGCCTGATATCGCTCAAGAGTCGTTCCGCAATCGCAACGAAAGTGTAAAGCCCACCGACACTCAACCGTAATGCGCGGCGATAAAGCTCAGTCCATCGGGCGGCGCGTTGAGCCCGAGCGCCGTGCGGTCGCGTGCCCCCAGCGCGGTTTCGAGGTCGTCGGCGGACCAGCGACCTTGGCCGACCAGCTTGAGGCAGCCGACCATCGACCGCACCTGGTGGTGGAGGAACGATCGGGCCTCGGCCTCGATGATGATCAAATCGCCCTGGCGATGGACCCCGAGGCGGGCGAGCGATTTCACCGGCGACGCCGATTGACAGGCGGTCGACCGGAAGGTGGTGAAATCATGCGTGCCGACCAGCCGCTGCGCCGCTGTGTGCATGGCATCGGCATCGAGCGCGGCGGGGACGCGCCACGCCAGGCCCTGCTCCCAGGTCAACGGCGCGCGGCGGTTGACGATGCGATAGCGATAGGACCGCCCGGTGCAGTCGAAGCGGGCATGGAACCCCGGCGCTTCGCTGCACGCGACGATGGCGATGGGCTTGGGCCGCAGGCAACCGTTGATCGCCTCGGTCAGCCGGAACGGCGTCATCGGGCGTTCAAGATCGAAATGCGCCACCATCGCCGCCGCATGGACGCCGGCATCGGTGCGACCGGCGCCAAAGACGCGGATGTTTTCGCCGCTGATGGTGTTCAGCGCGGTTTCCAGGGCGCCCTGGACGGACACGGCATTGGTCTGCCGTTGCCAGCCGGCGAACGGTCGGCCATCGAATTCGATGGTGATGCGAAAGCGCGTCACTCGGCGCTGGCGCCAGATGCGATCGCCCAGCCGTTGAGCAGGTCGCGGACCGGCATTGCCGGCTTGCCGGCGCGTTGGACGACGATCGGGCGGATGGCACCGTCGGCGGTGCCGATGGTCAGGCCGTCAGTTATAACGCCGCATGAAAAAACACCGGCAACAATTTCACAAGAAAGAATTTTTACTCTTTCACCCTGAATCTCGCACCAGGCGCCGGGGGCGGGGTTATAGGCGCGGATGGCGCGTTCGACGGCGACGGCAGGCAGACTGAAATCGAGCCGGGCCTCGGCCTTGCTGATCTTGGGCGCCAGCGTCACGCCTGCGTCGGGCTGGGGCGTGCCGACAAGCGGCCCCGCCAGGGCTTCGATCATCAACTCGGCGCCGATCCGGCTGAGTTCGTCGGTCAGTTCGCCCGCGGTCTTGCGATCGATCGGCGTGGCGCGGGCGCGGATCATCGGCCCGGTGTCGAGCCCGGCCGCCATCGCCATGATGGTGACGCCTGTCTCGACATCGCCGGCAAGGATGGCGCGCTGGATCGGCGCCGCCCCGCGCCAGCGCGGCAACAGCGAGGCATGAATGTTGATGCAGCCGCGCCCGGGCGCATCGAGCACGGCTTGCGGCAGCAACAGGCCATAGGCCGCGACGACGGCGACATCGGGTGAAAGCGCCGCAAAGATCGCCTGTTCGCCCGCATCGCGCAAGGTTCGCGGCGTGTGGACCGCTATGCCGAGCGTGTCGGCGCGAACGTGGACGGCCGATTTCGCCAGCGGCCTCCCGCGCCCGGCGGCTTGCGGCGCGCGCGTATAGACGGCGACGACGTCATGCCCGGCGGTGACCAGCGCATCGAGCGCCGGCACCGAGAAGGGCGGGGTTCCCATGAAGATGATCCGCATGGGAACTGGCTAACGGCTATGGAGGCTGGGGGAAAGCCCGATCAGCCGCCGGCGACGACGCTGACGGCGCGGCGGTTCCGGGCCCAGGCGGCCTCGTCGCTGCCTTCGACCGCGGGGCGTTCCTTGCCATAGCTGATCGTCGTCAGGCGGCTGGTGGCGACGCCCTGTGCCGCCAGGAAATTCTTGGCGGCGGTGGCGCGGCGATCGCCGAGCGCAAGATTATATTCGCGGGTGCCGCGTTCATCGGCATGACCTTCGACGCTGACCCTGACGCTGGGATAGCGCGCCAGCCATTCGGACTGTTTGCCGAGGATGGTGCGGGCTTGCTCGTCGAGTTCATAGCTGTCGTAAGCGAACAGCACATGATCCGACCCCGATTGCGCCGCGAAATCGGCGGCCGAACCGGGGATGTTGGTTGATCCTACGGCGGCGGTGGGCGGCACGGCTTCGGATGGCGTCACCGGTTGGACGACCGCGGCTTCGGCCGGCGGCGGCGGCGGCAGATCCTTCTTCTTGGTGGCGCAAGCGGACACCGCCAGGGCCAGCGCGACGATGAGGGGCAGAGTGAGCGAACGCTTGGACATTGCCGGAACCTTTCGAGATTGACGCAGAAACCCCTGAATGAGGCCTTGTAGCCGCTGGAACGCTTACGGCAAGAGCGGCGACCACGCCGGGTCCGAACCATCGAGCGGCGTCGGCAGCTTGCGTTCATTCTGGCCCGACAGATCGACCGACCAGAGATCGACCGGGCCACCGCGCGCCGACCGGAAGAACAGGATGACGCGGCCGTTGGGCGACCAGGTCGGGCCTTCGTCCTGATAGGCATTGGTCAACAAACGCTCGCCGCCGCCATCCGGACGCATGACGCCGATGGAAAATCGCCCGGCGCCGATGCGGGTGAAGGCGATGAGGTCGCCGCGCGGGCTCCACACCGGCGTCGCGGCGCGGCCCTCGCCAAAGCTGATGCGGTTCTGCCCCGATCCATCGGCGCCCATGACGTAAAGCTGTTGCGAGCCGCCACGGTCGCTTTCAAAGACGATGCGGCTGCCATCGGGCGAATAGCTCGGGCCGGTGTCGATGCCGGGCTGCGTCGTCAGCCGGGTCAGCTTGCGGCTATTGATGTCGAGCCGGAAGATATCGGTGTTGCCGCCGACCGCCATCGAGAAGATCAGATTGCCGCCATCGGGCGAAAAGCGCGGCGCGAAGCTCATGTTGGGGAAATCGCCGATCGCCTGCTGGCGGCCCGAACCGAGCGTATAGAGCCAGACGCGCGGGCGGTTAGCCTCGAACGACATATAGGTGATGGTCTGCTGGTTCGGCGCGAAGCGCGGCGTCAGCACAAGGTTCTGGCCGCTGGTCAGGAAGCGGTGGCCGGCACCGTCCTGGTCCATCACCGCCAGCCGCTTGATGCGTTTGACGCGCGATCCGGTTTCGGAAACATAGACGATGCGGCTGTCGAAATAGCCGGTTTCGCCGGTCAGGCGCGAATAGACGAGATCGGCGCATTTGTGCGCGGCGCGGCGCCAACCGGCGGCGGTGGTGACAAACCCTTCCCGCGCCAGTTCCTCGGCCGAAAACACGTCATAGGCATAGCAGCCGACGGTGATGCCGCCATCGGGGTTGACCGAAACGGTGCCGGTGACGAGCGCCTGCGCCGCGATCGTCCGCCAGTTAGCGAATTGCGGTCGCACGACATCGGCCATGCCGACGCTGGTGGTATAGGCTTGCGGATCGAGCGGCCGGAACAGCCCCGATGATTTCAGATCATTGGCGATGACCTGTGCGACGCGGCCGCCGATTTCGGTCGTCGTGCCGGCTGCAGTCGGCACTGGCGCCGCCGTGGCAAAGGCCGGGACGGCGATCGGCAGCGGCTGGGCGATGCCGGAATTGATGTCGACGCGGATCGGCGCGGCGAGCGCCGGGGCGGCGAGCAAGAGGGCGAGGGCGGGGGCGAGAACGTGGACAAGGATACGCATCGGCAGGGTGTAGCACCGCCTTGCCGCCAAGGGGAGAGGGCGCATCATGTCATGCTTTCCGGATCGAAGTTGATCTCGACCGATTTCCACAGGTCATAGAGTTTCGGCGGCAGTTTCAGCGGCGAACAGCGCAGCACGGCGCGGCGCGCGGTTTCGGCAAAGGCACGCGAATAATCGGCGTTGCCGGCGGTGGCGCCGGTCTGCGACACAACGCTCGGCTGGCCGATGACGCCGCCGTCACGGCCATAATCGGCGCGGATGACGACGGTCATCTTGCGGACGTCGGCGCCGCCGATCGGCGGGTTCCAGCACGGCGCCACCTGGGCCTGGATGGCCTGCGCCAGCGTCGCGGCGGCGCGCGGGTCGATGGTCGCCCGCTTCGGCGTCGCGGCGGCGATCCGCGTCGCCAGCGCCGAGGTGTCGAGCGGCTTGACCCTGGACTTGGGCAGCGCCTTGTCGATCAGATTGCTCAAAGTGCTCATGTCGAGCGGCTTGGCTGGCGCGGCTTTCTCGGGCGGCTTGGGTGGTTCGGGCTTCACATCGGGGAGCGGGATGGCATCGGTCGGCGTCGCCGGGGTCGGTTCGGGCGGCACGGTCTCGGCTGGGGTCGGCGCAGTGGTTTCCTGCGGCGCCGCCTTGATCGACGGCTTGGCGGCTTCGGTAACGCGCGGCGCATCGGCGATATCGACGAATTCGACCGGGATCATTTCGTCGGCCGGCGCCAGCGGCTTCTGGCTCCATTGCCAGCCAAAGCTGAGCGCGGTGAACAGCAGGATATGGGCAGCCCCGGCACCGAGCAGCGCCTGACGCTCTGTCACGGCGTCGCGTCCTCGCGCTTGCGTGCCGGTGCCTTGCTGTCCCCGCTCCGGTCCGGAGCAACGCTGTCCCCGCTCCGGTCCGGAGCAACGCTGTCCCCGCTCCGGTCCGGAGCAGCGCTGTCCCCGCTCCGGTCCGGAGCAACGCTGTCGCTGACCAGCGCTACCTTGCGGAAACCTGCCGCCGAAACTTCGCCGACAATCCCCATCACCCGGCCATAATCGAGCGAGCGGTCGGCACGGACATAGACGCGCGGTTCGTCGCCGGCGCCCGATCGCGCCTCGCGGATGGCCATAAGCTTGGCCGGCAGCATCGCCGCCGCGACGCGCTGCTGGTCGATGAACACCTCGCCCTTGCGATCGATGCTGACTTGCACCGGTTTTTCATCGGCTTTCAGCGCCTTGGCCTTGCTGTCGGGCAAGTCGACCGGAACGCCGGTAACGAGCAGCGGCGCCGTCACCATGAAGATGATAAGCAGCACCAGCATGACGTCGACCATCGGCGTGATGTTGATGTCCGACATCGGCGCCTTGCGGCCACGGCGCTTGGGGAGGCCCATCGCCATCGGTTATTTTTCCTCCATGCCGTCGAGCTGGCGTGACAACAGCCCCTGGAATTCCTCGGAAAACGCCCCCAGCCGGGCTTCGAGGCGGCCGACATTGTGCAGGATGCGGTTATAGCCGATGACCGCCGGAATGGCGGCGAACAGCCCGATGGCGGTGGCGAACAGCGCCTCGGCGATGCCCGGCGCGACGACGGCGAGCGTGGTGTTCTGCGACGCCGCGATCGAAGTGAAGCTGCGCATGATGCCCCAGACGGTGCCGAACAGCCCGACGAACGGCGCGACGGCGCCGATGGTGGCAAGGATGTTCAAGCGGTCGCCAAGCTCGTCGATCTCGCGGGCGATGCTGACCTGCGTCACCGAGGCCAGCCGGGCGCGGACGCCTTCGCGATCGAGGCGACCGTGCGCCAGGCTGCGGCGCCACTCGTTCATGCCGGCAACGAACAGCTTCGCCGATGGGTGGCTGGCCTTGGCGGCGGGGTCATACAGCGCATCAAGGCTCTCGGCCTTCCAGAACCAGTCCTCGAACTGCTTGGCCTGGCCGTTGATGGCGCGCAGTCGCTTCGAACGCTCGAAGATGATCGCCCATGACCAGACGCTCGCCGCCAGCAGCCCGAACATGACCAGCTTGATGACGATATCGGCCTCGAGGAACAGCGCCCAGGGGCTGAGATCCGCGGCGGCTTTGGCGATGGGGTCCATTAGTTTGTCGCGGCCTGTTGCATGAGGAGAGTGAAGCGGTCGTGCCAGATTTTCGACTGGCGGCGCGGACGGCCATCCATGTCGAGGAACGCGGCGGTAACATCGGCGCTGCACAGCAGTTCGTCGCCGCGCATGACGTCGTGGATCAGGCAGGTAGCGGCGGCACGCACCCTGGTGACGCGGCTGACGACGACCAGCCGGTCATCGAGCCGAGCCGGGCGGTGCCAAATAATATTCATCGCATGAACCGCGTAATAACCGGTGTCTTGCGCCATCATTTCGGTGTGGATGACCCCCGAAAGCCGCAACATCTCGGTGCGGGCGCGTTCCATGTAGCGCAGGTAATTGGCGTGATAAACGATCCCGGTCAGGTCGGTATCTTCGAAATAAACGCGGAGCGGCAGATAGTGCCGGCCCGCTTCGATACGGCCTTCGGTGGGGAGGTCTGGAATCACGCGGCTGTCTTAGGGGAGAGCGCGGGCAGGGGGAAGCACGGTCTGACGCATGGGGCGCACGGATCGGCGGTGGGCAGCGCAAACGCAAAGCATCCCGGCAAGGCCGAATGGCCCGCCGGGATGATGGAAGCGGACAGGCCGGGGGCTTGGACCCCACTAGACTCGATTTCACTCAGATTGAAACACGCCCCCCTCTCCCGGTTGACGCGAAGGCGTCGCCTACGGCTGCGGGAGAGGCGAGAGACGCGCCGCTTGGCGCGGCCCGGGTGAGGGTGTTCTTTCTTTCGGCAAGTTGAGGCACACCCTCACCCGCCGCGCTGGAGCGGATGCGACCTCCGTCGCTGGAGCGGATGCGACCTCCGTCGCTGGCGCGCGTGTCGCCTCTCCCGCAGCCGTAGGCGACGCCTTCG
>JANNJH010000421.1:0-2182 GCA_031405775.1 Sphingomonadales bacterium
TGAGATAAGCGTCGGCGCCTTCCTGGATCGCCTTGGCGATCTCCTGCATCCGGGCGTTGCCCGCGGGCGCCGCCAGAACCTGCCGCGCCGTCACCAGGCCATAGACCACGGCGGCGAGACCGCAGACGATTGCGATCAGAACGATATCCATAATGCGATCAACCCCTGAAATATCCGCGCCTCTGGCACGCCGAAGCCGACGCTGACGCTGTCAATATACCGTCTTCATGGCAAAGAGCGGACGCAATGGCAAGCTTGGGGTTGACTGGAAGATCGGAACGGCAGCGGCTTTCGTACGTTTCGTGCGGCCACCGCCGCGATTATCAGCCGCCATGCTCCCAGCCGAGGTGTTGCGGCGTCATGTCGGCGCCGTTCGATCCGAGCGCGCGGACTCCCGTGCCGGCGCCCACGGTGCCAATCCGCGTCACCGGCGTCCGCCCCGGAATCGCCGCGATATCGGCGCCCGGCGGCGCGGTGAACAGCAGTTCGTAATCATCGCCGGCGGTGGCGCGCATCAGGCGTTCGCCGTCATCGGCGGTGCGCGCGGCGGCGGCGGCCGACAGCGGCAGGGCGGCAAGGTCGATCGAAAGCATCACGCCGCTGGCGCGCGCCATCCGGTCGGCGTCGATCAGCACGCCGTCGGAGATGTCCATGCAGGCGGTCGCGGCGCCGATAAGTGCGCGGCCGAGCCCAAGCCGCGGTTGCGGGCGCCGGAAGCGGTTGAGCAGGAACTTGTCGGGCGCCGCCTCGCCCCTGGCGATCGCGAGCCCGAGGCCGGCATCGCCGATGGTCCCCGAAACCCAGATATCGTCGCCGATGCGGGCGGCGCTGCGCGAAAGTGCCTGGCCGCGCTCGACATGGCCGATGGCCGTCAGGCCGAGCACGGCGGCGGCGAGCCCGGTAACGGTGTCGCCGCCCCACAGCGCCACGCCGAAATGCGCCAGCGCGCGGCCAAAACCAGCGGTGAAGTCCGTCCGCCAGCGGTCATCCTCGGCCGCCGACAGCCCCAGGCCCATCAGCACGCCGGCCGGCGCCGCGCCCCTCGCGGCGAGATCCGACAGGTTCACCGCGAGCAGCTTCCAGGCGATATCCGAAGGCGGATCGTCGGCCAAATAATGCACCCCGCAGGCCAGCACATCATGGGTGAAGACCAGGTCGCGCCCCAGCGGCGGCGTCCATACCGCGGCGTCATCGGCAAGGCCGCGCGCGGCTTGTGTATCGGCGAGCGGGGCAAGCTGCGCTGCGATGAAAGCGCGCTCCTGCATCGATGTCAGCCGCCGCGGACCCGGCGCGCCACCGTGTCGAGCAGGCCGTTGACGAACTTGGCGTCCTTTTCGGCGTGGAAGGCGTGGCTGATGTCGATATATTCGTTGATGACCGTCGCTGCCGTGATGTCGGCGCGGGCGAGCAGTTCATAGGTCGCGGCGCGCAGCAGCGCCTTCATCGGCTTGTCGAGGCGATCGAGCGTCCAGCCGGTTGCCAGCGCTGCGGTGATAAGCGCATCGAGTTCATCCTGCCGCGCCGCGACGCCGGTGACAAGATCGTCGAACAACGCCGGATCGGCCTCGGCATAGTCGGCGCCCTCGATTTCCTGGCCGAGCCGGTGCGAATGGAATTCGTGCAACAGCTTGGCGACAGCGTCGCCGCCCATCTCGCGCTGGTAAAGCGCCTGGACGGCACCAAGGCGAGCGGCGGATCGGGCGGTATTGGCGGGGAGGCTGGACACCGGGCAGGCTCTAGACCGCGTCGCAGCAAAAGTCACCCCAAATGGCATGGCAGGCCCCTCGGCACCCCATTGAAAAAAGGGGCGCAAGGCCTCAGGCCCTGCCCGCCGGAGGCGCTTGTCCCCAAGTTACCCACAGTGCCGTCCCCAGTGATGTGGCGCCGCCGCATTGCCCCGCCGCCGGCTTTGCGCGACACTCGGCGGATGAACTCCACCCCCCTCCGCATCGTCGAGCCGGCCGCCGACGCCGCCACCCTGCCGCAGAATCTCGAAGCCGAAGCGGCGCTGCTCGGCGCGCTGATGATCGACAACCGGCTGGTCGAGGATGTGTTGTTGCGGCTGGCCGCCTTGCTTTTCGCCGAAGGCCTGCACGGCCGCATCTATGATGCGATCCTGCGGCTGAACAATCGCAAGATGGCGGCGTCTCCGGGGACGCTGATGCCGCTGTTCGAGGCCGAC
>JANNJH010000422.1:0-2348 GCA_031405775.1 Sphingomonadales bacterium
GGTCCGCAGCGCCGGCTTGGGTGCAGCCGTGGGGGTCTTGGCCTTGGGAGCGTCAACCTTGGCGGGCTTTGCGGCAACGGCAGGCGTTGGCGCAGCTTTGAGCTCGGCGGGCTTCGCGGCCGCAACGACGGGCGTTGGCGCGGCCTTTTGGAGCTCGACGGGCTTCGCGGCCGCAATGACCGTCGTTGGCGCGGCCCTTTCGGTCACGGCGGATTCGGCCGCGCGCGGTGCGGGGCTCGACTGAGGTGCGGTGTTCGAATCGGCTGGCATCATTGGCTCCACATTCTTGCTGCAGTGCGACATAGCAAATGTTTCGCCTGCTCACAAGCGCCAATGTTGCAGTGCAGCAATAAGGCTGAAAAAGTTTTCTCAGTGCCCGACGACGGTGGGGGCGACGCCCGACAGCGCCAGCGCCGCGTTGAGATCGGCCTGCAACCGGGCCAGCGCCGCTGTATCGCGCGCCTCGACACGGGCGACGAGCACATCCTGGGTGTTCGAGGCGCGCAGCAGCCACCAGCCATCGGCGGTGGTGACGCGGGCGCCATCGGTTTCATCGACGGTGGCGCCGGCGGCCTTCAGCCGGGCCAGCACTTCGGCGACGACCTCGAATTTGCGATCCTCGGATGACTGGAAACGCAGTTCCGGCGTGTTGACCATCGCCGGCATGGCGTCCTTCAGTGCCGTCAGCGAGCCGCCGAGCGCCGACACGGCGCGGATCAAGCGGATGCCGGCGTAGATGCCATCATCAAAGCCATACCATTGGTGCTTGAAGAAGATGTGCCCGCTCATTTCGCCGGCGAGTGGGCTGTCGACTTCGCGCATCTTGGCTTTGATCAGGCTGTGGCCGGTCTTCCACATCAGCGGCTTGCCGCCCAATTCGGCGATACGATCGAACAGCGCCTGGCTGGCCTTCACATCGGCGATGATGGTGGCGCCGGGCAAGTCCTTCAAAACCGGTTCGGCGAGGATGCCGAGCAGCTGGTCGCCCCAGACGACGCGGCCCAGGCCATCGACGGCACCAAGCCGGTCGGCATCGCCATCAAAGGCCAGGCCGAAGTCGCAGTGCTTTTCGGCGACGACGCGCTTGAGATCGACAAGATTCTTCTCGTCGGTCGGATCGGGGTGGTGGTTGGGGAAATTGCCGTCGACCTCGGTGAACAGCAGATGGTGGGTGCCGGGCAGGCGCTTGACGAGCTTTTCGACTACCGGGCCAGCGACGCCGTTGCCGCAATCCCAGGCGATGGTGAACGCCTGCCCGTCGAAATCCTGGCAAAGCCGGTCGACATAGCGGTCCATGATGTCGACGCTGCGGTTGCTGGCGGTGCCGCTGTCCCAATCGCCCGCCGCCGCGCTTTCGCCAAGCTGGCGGATGTCGGCGCCAAAGAACGGCCGGTCCTTGAGCATCATCTTGAAGCCGTTATAGGCCGGCGGATTATGGCTGCCGGTGATCATGATGCCGCCGTCACAGGCCAGATCATGGACCGAGAAATACAGCATCGGCGTTGGCCCCAGGCCGATGCGCCAGGCAGCGACGCCGGCGTCATTGAGCCCGCGCACCACCGCGGTTTCGAAGACCGGCGACGAGGTGCGGCCATCATAGCCGACGGCGACCTTCGAACCACCGGCGCGGCGAACGATCGTGCCGAAGCCGCGGCCGATGGCATAGGCGTCGGCGTCGGTCAGCGTGTCGCCGACAAGGCCGCGGATGTCATATTCGCGCAACGATGTCGGGTGGAAGTTGTGGGTTTGTGGGGTCACGAATGTCTCCGCTTGTCTCGTTGCACCAACGCTTCGCCGCCAGGTTGAAATGCCACAATATCACCGCATCGTTACGGTTTCGCGGTCATCCGCGCCAGCAGCAGGTCGCGCGCCGCGGTGACCGCTCGCGCCGCGTCATCGCTGCCGCCGGCATCGGGGTGGGCCTGCGCCATGCAGCCGCGCCACGCCGCATGAATCGCATCGGCATCGGCACCGCGCGGCAACCCGAGCAGCGCCAGCGCCTGCGCCTCGTCCGTCGGCGGCGCCGATTTCGATCCTTGCGTCTTCCACCAGAAAAACCCGGCGCCGGCAGCGAGCAGCGCCAGTAGCGGCTTGCCGGTTTCGATCATGCGCAGCGCGATCAGCGCGGCGGCGCCGGTGCCGACAAGCCGCGCCAGGTTGGGCAGCAGTTCGCCGCGCTTGTGCAGCCACCACGCCAGTGCCGCCGCCAGGATGAGCGCTATCGCCAAAGCTATGCCGCCAGCTTTTCGGCGTTCCAGCCCGGCAGGTTGAGCGCGGCGAGCAGGGCGCGCAGTTCGGCGCGGGCGCCGACATGGCTGAGGCTGAAATCTTCGAGTGCGGCGCGGTCG
>JANNJH010000423.1:0-1585 GCA_031405775.1 Sphingomonadales bacterium
CATGTCGACCGCAGCGCGCGCCGACTTGATGGCGCTCCAGGCGATCCACAGCGCGATGACGATGCCGAACACCGCATCGGCGCCGTGGAGGCCAAGGTAAACATCAAGCGCAAAGGCCGCGATGACGGTGGCGTTGAGCAGCAGGTCGCTTTGATAATGCAGCGAATCCGTGCCGATGGCGATCGACCCGGTGCGGCGCACGACGATTTTCTGCCACGACACCAGCAACAGCGTCAGAACGATCCCGACCACCGAGACGCTGATGCCGACTTCGGGCGCGCGCGGCAGGTCGGTCCGCCCAAAGGCCAGGATGGCGCGCCACATGATGGCGACGGCGCTGCCCAGGATCAGCAGCGTCTGCATCAGCGCCGCGATGGCTTCGGCCTTGCCATGGCCGAAGCGGTGTTCCGCATCGGCGGGCTGGGCGGCAAAGCCAACAGCATAAAGCGTCAACATCGAGGCGAGCAGATCGAGCGCGGTGTCAGCCAGCGAGCCGAGCATCGCGACCGAGCCGGTGGCGAACGCCGCCCAGCTTTTGAGGCCAAGCAGCGTCAACGCCAGCGCCGACGAGGCGAGCGCGGCGGAGCGCGTCAGCCGGGCGCGTTCGGCGTTCACGTCGGTCACGGGTAGAGCCAGCCGAAGTCCCAGCCCGACGCGGTGCGGGTGAAGATATCGCGTTCGTGGAGGCGATTGTCGCGATTCTGCCAGAATTCGATCATTGACGGCACGATGCGCCACCCCGACCAGCGCGGCGGGCGCGGCACGGGGCCACCGGCAAAGCGCGTCGCGGCCTCGGCGATGCGGGCTTCGAACGTCTCGCGGTGCGGCATCGGCCGCGACTGGTCCGACGCCCAGGTGCCAAGCTGCGATTCGCGTGGCCGGCTGGCGAAATACCGATCGGCCTCGGCATCGGAAACCCGTTCGGCACGGCCATCGACGCGCACCTGGCGCTTGAGGCTTTTCCAGTGGAAGCCCATGTGAACATATGGGTTGGCGGCGATTTCGTTGCCCTTGCGGCTGTCGAGGTGGGAATAGAAGACAAAGCCGCGCTCATCCCAGCCCTTGCACAACACGATACGGACCGACGGGCGGGCGTCAGGCGTCGCGGTGGCGAGCGCAAAGGCGTTGGGGTCGCTGGGTTCCGACGCCGTGGCATCGGCGAACCACAGGTCAAATTTGGCCCAGGGACTGGCAGCGGGATCAAGCTCGGAGGCGGTCATGGCGCCGCCATAGCGCGCGGGGGTGCGGAAGTCACTTGGGGGAGCCCACCTCCCCGTCATGCTGGCGAACGCCAGCATTCACCGCCGGGCCGAATCCAGACAGTCCGAATATCCGTGCGTTGTGGGCGAATTTTGTGCCAAATTGATAACCAACATATCGAATGCTTTCATGGAGTAAGAAATGACAGATAGCTGCTTCCCTCGAAACGTGTTTCACCCTGAAAATTCTGCCGAAGCAGCATTGGAAGCCGATTTTCTATCTCAGCTTTGCCGAGAATTTGATCTCGACCTTCCAAGTTTACGATTGGCCCAGCGCATCGCTGTGCTTGGGGACGAGAATACCGACAAACTGAACGATCAAGTCC
>JANNJH010000424.1:0-5433 GCA_031405775.1 Sphingomonadales bacterium
CGACCGCGCCGATGGTGACCGAGCCGAAATCCTTCTCGATGACGCAATTGCCCTCGCACAAACGGTCCTGCGTGCAGATGCGGCCGCAGATTTCCGGCATCGTCGAGGTCGCGGCGGACAGCTCATAAGCTTCTTCCAGCCGGCCTTCGGCAGTCAGTTTCAACCAGTCGGGGATGTTGTTGTGGAGCGGGCAATGCACTTGGCAGAACGGCACGCCGCACTGCGAACAACGCGCTGCCTGCTCCTCGGCCTTGGCGATGATATAAGGCCGGGCGATTTCGAGAAAATCCTGGGTGCGCGTCTCGGCCTCGCGCTTTGGGGGATAGCCCTGCGCCCGGTCGGTAAACTTCAACATCTTCGTGTCAGCCATGAAACGCGCCCCTTCCGACGGGTGCGTTAACCGCTTTGACCCGCGGAGTCACGTGGATAATGGCTTTTATGTCAGCAAAACTGTCCTATTCTATCGCGCTAGTCAAAAAGTTCGCCCTGCACGGCGCCGAAATATGACCGTTTCGGACCTATCGTGCCAACAGCCAGACCAGCGCCACTGAACCGACGATAATGCGATACCAGGCAAAGGGCGCAAAACCGAAGCGGCTGACGAGCGCCACAAAGCCCTTCACCACCGCCAACGCGACAATGAACGACACCGCGAAGCCGATGCCGATCGCCGACATCTGGCTGGTGTCGAGGCTGTGACGATTCTTCCACAGCAACAGCACCGTCGCCCCGGCGATCGTCGGCACGGCAAGGAAGAAACTGAACTCGGCGGCGGTCTGGCGGTCGACGCGCAGCAGCATCGCCATCATGATCGTCGCCCCCGACCGCGACACACCGGGAATCATCGCCAGGCACTGCCCGACGCCGACGAGCAGCGCCGATCGCGCCGGCATCGTCTCGACGCTGTGGACCTGCGATGACCCGGCCTTGCGCTCGATCCACAGGATGGCGATGCCGCCGACAATCAATGCCACCGCCACCGTTATCGGGCTGAGCAGCATCGCCTCGAACGCCTCGATGAACAGCACCCCGGCGATCCCCGCCGGAACGAACCCCAGCACGATGTTGCGCAAAAACGCAAAGGCGCTCGGCTGGCGCCCGAACAGCCCGATCCCGACATCGACGAAGCGCCGGAAATAGGCGACGACCACCGCCAGGATCGCCCCCGACTGGATGGCGATCTCGAAGGTCGCATTGTCGTCGCCCTTGAAGCCCAACAGCTCGCCGGCGAGGATCAAATGACCGGTCGACGACACCGGCAGGAATTCGGTCAACCCCTCGACGATGCCGAGCAGGATGACGTCCAAAAGGCTTTGCTGCATGGTGGTTCAGGCCGTCCCCAAATCCTGGTGGAACCGCCCGCTCGATCGATAGCGCTCCAGCATCGCCGGCACGAACGCCGCCATTGGCGTTGGCACGATCCCCAGCGCCGCCAGCCCCGGCATGCCCTCGCCGACGACATTGTCCTTCCGCAGCATGGCAAGCTGGTCCGACGTCATCGGCATGAACGGCAGCATGTCGCCCAGCTTGCCCATCAACCGCGCCACGCTGTCGGGCACCGCGACCAGCGTGCGATGCTGCCGCGTCTCGGTGTTGATCATCTGCAATATGGCACGAAAGCACATCACGTCGGGCCCACCGAGTTCATAGGTCTTGCCCATGGCGTCTGGGCTGGCCAGCGCCGCCACCACGGCGGCGGCGACATCGAGCACGTAAACCAGCTGGAATCGGCTGTTGCCGGCGATCACCGGCAGCACCGGCAGCGATCGCGCCATGGCGGCAAAGCGGTTGAGAAACTTGTCCTCCGGCCCGATGACGAGGCTGGGCCGCAGGATCGTCGCGGTCGGGATCGCCGCCAGCACCGCGGCCTCGCCCTCGGCCTTGGTCCGCGCATAGGGAACGCGCGATGCCGCATCGGCGCCGATCGCCGAAATCTGGACAAAATGCGCGACACCGGCCGCTGCCGCCGCCCGCGCCGCGCGCCCGGCGCCTTCGGCCTGCACGGCGGCAAATTTTTGCCCGCGCTTTTCATCGAGGATGCCGACAAGGTTGACCCCGGCCGCCGCCCCCCCGAACGCCGCCGCCATCTGCGCGTCCGACCTGATATCGCCCCGCACCAGCTGGATCTGGCCCAGCCCGCCCAACGGTTTCAGGAACAGCGCGCGTTCGGGATGGCGCACGGCGACGCGGACGCGATACCCGGCCTCGGCAAGGCGTTGGACGATATAGCGGCCGAGAAACCCCGAACCACCGACGACGGTAACCAGCGCATCAGGCGCCAGCGCGGATGAGGACATTGTCATCCACGCCCCTTAGCGCGGTGTGGCGTCTCTGTCTCGCAGTCCATTCATGCCGCCAACACGCGATTTCGAAGACTATCGATTGACAAGCTTCGCCGCGCCCCCTAGCCAGCCCGCTCGTGATCACCTGCCCAGGTGGCGGAATTGGTAGACGCGCCAGCTTCAGGTGCTGGTATTGGTAACGATGTGAAGGTTCGAGTCCTTTCCTGGGCACCATTCCCCCGGTCGTGAACGACCGGGGATGATTGCAAAAACCCCGCAAATCCGCTAGTTTAGCCCTCGCAGTGACCGCTCACGGTTGCTGGCGTTCGCCGACAATCGCGAAAATCTGGGGGCCTTTCCCAAACGGTCCTACGGCGAGGCTGGAAGGGCATACCCCGACATTATTGCGCTGATCGCTGCAATTCAGGCCAAGCGCCAACATCGCTTGCCGGCACCGGGGGACGCCCGCTAAGCCTTTCCATGAAAGTGGGGGGGTCATGGCATTGCCAGTCAGCATTGGTGCGCGGGTGAGTGATCCCAGCCTGTTCACGTCCGGGTCGCTGTTTACCCAGGATTATCTTTCGGAAGGGATTACCGGCACCGCGCAATATTGTGGCGTCGATCAGGCCGCGACCCGCGCCGCACTGGCGAAGATTTTCGCCGGCTTCCCCCATGTCAGCAAACCGAATGAGGCGACGACCGAAAGCGACCTGATCTGGCCGATTCTTGGGGCGCTGGGTTGGACGCAATATCTGACCCAGCAAAACCTGTCCGGGTCCGGCCGCGTCGACGTGCCCGATGGCCTGTTGTTCATCGACGCAGCGGCCAAGGCCAAGGCCAATGCACACCCCGAAGAGTGGAAGCGCTATCAATTCGGCGCGGCGATCATCGAAAGCAAACGCTGGGGCCGCGCGCTGGACCGGGCCGAAGGCAAGGTCGAAAAGGACACGCCTTCGACGCAATTGCTGCGCTACCTTCGCCGCATTGACGATCTCACCAACGGCGATCTGCGCTGGGGCATTTTGACCAATGGCAGAAAATGGCGGCTGTATTTCTCCGGCGCGCGCTCCACCATCGACGACTATCTGGAACTGGACCTTGCCCGCATAATGCGGCTGGACGGCGATTTGCTCGATACCGGGGTCAGCGCCCCCGAACGCGATCATTGGCTGGCGGTGTTCGTCGCCATGTTCGCGCGCACCGCGTTCGAGCGTGCCAGCGCAGCCGATTCAAGTGGCCGGGCCCCCAGCTTCCACGATACCGCCCGCCGCGACGCCGCTTTTTACGAAGAGCGTGTCGCCAAAAGCCTGTCCGAACTTGTGTTCACCCGGCTTTATCCGGCGCTGGGCAAGGCGGTTGCCAAGGCTGCCCCAGCCGACACCGATCTGGACGATGTGCGGCAAGCAACGCTGATCCTGCTCTATCGCCTGCTGTTCGTGCTCTATGCCGAAGACCGGGGCCTGTTGCCGGTCCGCGACAAACGCTTCGATGACTATGCGTTGCGCCTTGCCCGGCTGGATATCGGCCGGCGCAAGGATGAAGGCGACGTCTTTTCTTCGCGAGCAAAGACCATCTGGAACCGCTTCGCCGATCTTGCTGAAATGATCGACAAGGGCGATCCATCGGTGGGGCTGCCCCCCTATAACGGCGGCCTGTTCAACCCCGACAAGACCCCGCTGTTGCAGGCCATCGCGCTTGGTGATGACGTGATGGCGCAAGCCATCGATATCCTGTCGTTCGAGCAACAGGGCGGGCAGCGGCGCTATATCAACTACCGCGACCTGTCGGTGCAGCAATTGGGGTCGATCTACGAACGCCTGCTCGAATTTGAACTGGTCCGCGACGGCGTTCTCGATGGCGCCGCTGGCGCTGGCGCGGTCGATATCCGCCCCAACATCTTCGCGCGCAAAAATTCGGGCAGCTATTACACCCCCGACGACCTTGTGCTGTTGATCCTCGATGAAACGCTGGAACCGCTGATCACCGACGCTCTGGACGCCTTCAAGGCCGAACTGGCGCGATTGAAGCCGGCCGACAGCGAAGATTACCGCATCAATCAACTGCACAAGGTCGATCCCGCCAAGGCGATCACCCGGCTGCGCGTTTGCGACCCCGCCATGGGGTCCGGGCATTTTCTGGTGTCGCTGGTCGACAGGCTGACCAACCACGCGCTCGACGCGATCGCCGAAGCGCGGGCGATGGCGCGCGACGTCGCCGGGCTGGATTATGAAAGCCCCGTTGTCGAGGAAATCAAGAAAATCCGCACGTCGATCATCCACAATGCCATCGACGGCAATTGGACGGTTGCGCCCGAACAGCTTGACGATCCGCAACTGGTCAAGCGCATGGTGCTGAAACGCTGCGTGTTCGGGGCGGACAAAAACCCGATGGCGGTCGAACTGGCCAAGGTGTCGCTGTGGCTGCACACCTTCACCGTCGGCGCGCCCTTGTCCTTCATCGATCATCATCTGGCGGCGGGGGACAGCCTGTTCGGGCTTTGGGTGCGCGATGCGATCGACAAGGCCGGCAAGGGCGGCGAACTGCTTTACGTTGAAGACCTGAACGCCGCCGAACGCCAGGCGTCGGTGATGCAGCGGATCGAAGCCCTCACCGATGTTGACGTCAGCGAAGTCCATGACAGCGAAACCATGTGGCGCGATGTCGAATTTCAGGTCGGGCCGCTCGACAGCTTTGTCAGCTTCATGCACGCGCTCGATTGGCTGGATTTGAAGGGGCCGGACAAGCCGCTGGTGACGCAATGGCTCGATGGTCAATTCGGCGACCCGCTGCCGATCGCGCGCGGCAAGAAGGCGCCCGAGGCGTATCGCGGCAAGCCCGATGAGGCGACACGCTTCCACGCGATCTGGACGGAAGCGCGCGCCCTGATAACCGAGGAACGGTTCCTGAACTGGCAGATCACCTTTCCCGGCGTCTGGCGCAATTGGGCGAGCAGCGCCCGCGAAGGCGGCTTTGACGCGATTGTCGGCAATCCGCCATGGGACCGGATCAAGCTGCAACAGGTCGAATGGTTCGCGGCGCGGCGCCCGGAAATCGCCAAGGCGCAACGTGCCTCCGACCGCACAAAAATGATCAAGGCGCTGGACACGGCGGGCGACCCGCTGTTCGCGGACTATGAAAAAGCCGACCGCCG
>JANNJH010000425.1:0-2236 GCA_031405775.1 Sphingomonadales bacterium
CGCCGGTTGCAGCATGCGCACGCCATCCAGCGGCCCGCAATCCAGGGTAACGGCGAAGGTGCTGCCCTTGCCGGGCGTGCTGCTCGCCACCACATCTCCGCCCAGCGCGCGCGCAAAGCGGCGGCTGATCGACAGGCCCAGGCCGGTCCCGCCGAAACGCCGCGTGACGCTGGCATCCGCCTGAACAAAGGCTTCAAAAATGCTTTCGAGCTTGTCGTTCGGAATACCGATTCCGCTGTCGATGACATCGATCGCGTAAAACTGCCGCCCCTTTTCAGTCTTCATTCGCACCACCACCCGAACCGCACCCTGTTCCGTAAACTTGATGGCATTGCCAGTCAGGTTGGTGACGATCTGGCGCAAGCGCGTCGAATCGGATTGAATGCTTTCGGGAACCGATGTCGCTGCATCAAATTCGAGACCGATGCCCTTTTTTTGCGCAACTGCGGTCAGCACCGTCACGACCTCGCGCACAATCTCATGCGGCGCGCACGCAATGCGGGGGGACGGCCTCGCGATGCCTTCGCATAGCATCAATTCAGGAGACCCGCCGGTGACCAACGCTTCGACCAGCCAGTTCGTTCGGGCCCCGCTTGTCCGGTCATCGCGTCACGGTCTCGCCGCACAGGGCTATCCGACCAACGCCGACCTGCACTGGAATCTTGGCACCGCGCAACTGATCGAGCGCGCCGTCGCGGCGCACGAAGGGCTGCTCAGCGAAGACGGCGCTTTCGTCGTCGAGACCGGCCAGCACACCGGCCGTTCGGCAAACGACAAATTCATCGTCAAGGATGATGTCACCGCGCCGGCAATCTGGTGGGGCAAGACCAACAAGGCGATCACCCCGGCGCAGTTCGAAGCCATCAAGGCCGATTTCCAGGCCGCCGTCGCCGACAAGAAAACCCTGTTCGTCCAGGACCTGTTCGGCGGATCGCAGCCCGAACATCGCGTCAAGGTCCGCGTCATCACCGAACAGGCCTGGCACAGCCTGTTCATCCGCACGATGCTGGTGCGCCCCGAAGCCGCGGCACTGGCGGACTTCCTGCCCGAATACACCATCATCGACCTGCCGAGCTTCAAGGCCGATCCCGCCCGCCACGGCTGCCGCGGCGAAACTGTCGTCGCCGTTGATTTCGAAGGCAAGACCATCCTCATCGGCGGCACCGCATACGCTGGCGAAATGAAGAAAAGCGTCTTCTCGATCCTCAATTATTTGCTGCCGCTCAAGGGCGTCATGCCGATGCATTGCTCCGCCAACATCGGCGCCAAGGGCGATACGGCGGTGTTCTTCGGGCTGTCGGGAACCGGCAAGACGACGCTGTCCGCCGATGCCTCGCGCACGCTGATCGGCGATGACGAGCATGGCTGGTCCGACACCGCGGTCTTCAATTTCGAAGGCGGCTGCTACGCCAAGGTCATCCGCCTGTCGGCCGAAGCCGAACCCGAAATCTATGCGACGACGCAGCGTTTCGGCACCGTTCTCGAAAATGTCGTCATCAACCCCGAGACCCGCGAAATCGACCTCGACGACGCCAGCCTCGCCGAAAACAGCCGCGCCTCCTATCCGATCGACTTCATCCCCAACGCCAGCCACGACAATCTCGGCCCGGTGCCCAAGAATGTCGTCATGCTGACCGCCGACGCCTTCGGCATCCTGCCGCCGATCAGCAAGCTGACCCCCGAACAGGCGATGTACCACTTCCTCTCGGGCTACACCGCCCGCGTCGCCGGCACCGAAATCGGCGTGACGGAACCCGACGCGACCTTCAGCACCTGCTTTGGCGCGCCGTTCATGCCGCGCCACCCGTCGGTCTATGGGAATTTGCTCAAGCAACGCATCGCCAAGGGCGGCGTCGATGTCTGGCTGGTCAACACCGGCTGGACCGGCGGCGGCGCCGGCACCGGCGGAACCGGCACCCGCATGCCGATCAAGGCCACCCGCGCGCTGCTCAACGCCGCCCTCGACGGCAGCCTCAAGACCGGCGAATTCCGCACCGATCCCAACTTCGGCTTCCAGGTTCCCGTTGCGGTCCCCGGCGTCGATTCGAAAATCCTCAACCCGCGCGAAACCTGGGCCGACAAGGCCGCCTATGACCAAAAGGCCAAGGCGCTGGTCGGCATGTTCATCGCCAACTTCGCCCAGTTCGAGGATCATGTTGATGCCGGCGTGATGGAAAGCGCCCCCAAGGCAGCGTAAGCGCCTCCGGCGGGGGGGGGGGGGGGGGGGGGGGGGCGG
>JANNJH010000426.1:0-1042 GCA_031405775.1 Sphingomonadales bacterium
GGCAGCGGCTTGCCCGGCAGCGCGCCCGGCACCACGACCGAATACGCCGGTACGCGGCCCATGAAGATCTCGCCGGTGGCGCGGTCGATCACCTTGGTCGACGCGCCGATGAACACGCCCATCGACAGCACCGAGCCACGCTCGACGATCACGCCCTCGGCCACTTCCGAGCGCGCGCCGATGAAGCAGTCATCCTCGATCACCACCGGGTTGGCCTGCAGCGGCTCCAGCACGCCGCCGATGCCGACCCCGCCGCTGATGTGGCAGTTATCGCCGATCTGGGCGCAGCTGCCGACGGTGGACCAGGTGTCGATCATGGTGTTGCGGCCGACATAGCCGCCAACATTGACAAAGCAGGGCATCAGCACCGCGCCCGGCGCGATATAGGCGGAACGGCGCACCACCGCGCCCGGCACGGCGCGAAACCCGGCTTCCTTGAAGCGGTTCAGGCCCCAGCCGGCGAACTTCATCGGCACCTTGTCGAACACCGGGGCGCCGCCGTCGCCCTCCATCGGCACGCTGTCGTTCAGCCGGAACGATAGCAGCACCGCCTTCTTCAGCCATTGGTTGACCTGCCAGCCCGCCGGCGTCGGCTCGGCGACGCGCGCCAGGCCGGCTTCGAGGCTGTCGAGCACGGCATCGACCGCGTCGCGCGCGGGGCCCTGGGTGGCGGACGAGACGGTGTCGCGCGTCTCCCACAGCTCCTCGATGGTCTTTTCCAGCGCCTGCGTGCTCATGGTGGTATCCTTATGTTCGCGTCTGGCGGGGTCGGCAACCGAGGCGGCGGGACCATGCGCATCGGTCCAGACCATGTCAACGCATCGCGTCCAGGGGGGGTGGGGTTGCGGCCTCCCACCGAATTCTGGCGGCCTGATAACCGCGTGTTTACGTCCGGTCGGCTGATATGCGGCAAACACAAGAAAGCCAACGCGCCCATGACCGATTTCACCGCGGCGATCCAGGAACTGAACCTCGCGGCCGACCGCGCGGGGGACCCGCTGCGCGGCGCGCTGCTCGACAGCCGCCAGCGCTGGCACGATCT
>JANNJH010000427.1:0-1082 GCA_031405775.1 Sphingomonadales bacterium
GGGTGAAAGGCGATTCGATGATGGACGCCGGCATCTTCGACGGGGATCTCGTGGTCGTCGAAAAGCGGCCGTCGGCGCATAATGGCGACATCGTCGTCGCCATCGTCGATAACCAGTTCACGTTGAAGCGCCTCGACGTCGAGGACGGCAAATTCATTCTGCGCGCTGAAAACAAGGCCTATGCGGTCATCCGGCCGGAAGGTTCGCTCGAGATCTTCGGGATCATGGTGGGGTTGGTGCGGAAGCTTTAGGCGTCCCCAGCGCCTTACCCAGAAATGGGGTCAGGCTCGAGTTACCTTGGCGAACGCGCTACAGAATTTGCAGATCGTCCCTAAGGTCATTCGAACCTGACCCCATTTCTGCGCACGGACAGCGCGGCGACAAACCCGCGAGGCTGACGCCTCGCCGGTGGGGTCAAACTTCTGCGGCGGCCTTCACGCGCGCTACTTCCACCAGGCAGTCATAGAACGTCGCGGCGCGGCCCAGGTCGGTCAGCGCCTGGCTGGTCACGGCGTTCGCATTCTTGCCATCGGGCGAGAGCTTCTGCCACCAGATCGACGGCGCCACGGCCACGCCGACGCGCGCGCGGTCAGACACCCGTGCGGTTGCGGTGAATTCACCTCGATCATTGAAGATGCGCACGCGGTCACCTTCGCGAATACCGCGCGGCGTGGCGTCCACGGGATTGATGTCCAGCCACGGTGTCGATTCCTCGCAGACGCAGGCCGGCAGATTGGCAAACGAGGAATTGAGGAAATTGCGCGCGGGCGGGGAGATGAACGCCAGCGGATAACGCGCGGCCAACGCCGCATTGGTGACCACGGATTCGCGCGGCGGAATGTACTGCGGCACGGCATCCAGACCCTGCTGGTCGAGCGCCGCACTGAAGAACTCGCACTTGCCCGACGCCGTCGGAAAATTGCCGTGCGCAAACGGCGCATAGGCGGCGGGAACCTCCAGCCGTTGCCAGCCGGACTGCCGCAGCGTGTTCCAGTCGAGGCCGCGCGCCTTGGGGTCATCGTGGCGCCACGCCATCTGCGCGATCTCTTCATCCGTGTCGCGGAAGCAGGGCTCGGTGAAGC
>JANNJH010000428.1:0-3179 GCA_031405775.1 Sphingomonadales bacterium
GGTGAGCTCAGCGCCCGCGGCCGTCATCGCATCCCTCAGATCGCCACCGAAAGCGACGGTGCCGGCAACGACGAGGCCACCCATGACGGCGATGATCAGTGCGTATTCAGCAGCCGAAGCGCCGCTGGTGTTGGTCTTGAGATTGCGAAGAAGCTTCATCATTTGACTTATCCCTTTTGTGTCGGCCAAAGCCGAAGTTGCACTTGCCTCGCTCGTTTCACGGAGCTCGACTGAACCGGATCACCGTTTCTTCGGGAGTGTGGCGATGCACAACTTTGCCCCCCTCTGATTGGTAGCCCCGTATCGACATTACGACGCTTTTTTAAAGAAACAATGGAAAAAAGCGACTTACTGCCGAATCCTAACCAAGAATCTTACGATTTTGGCACTAACTGAGCGCAGATCATGACTAAGAGCAGCCTCTTAACCCATTGAAAATCAACGTAAAGGATGTTTAATTGTTGCATTTATGAAACACCCCCCAATTCAGTGAAAAAGGAATGGAAAAATTCGGCCAGCCGGTCGAAAACCGCGTCCAAAGCGGTTGCATTGGCGGGGAATTAGAGCGTGCTGAGGCTCGCTGGAATCGTGGGACAATTTTACCAGTTGCCAGTCTTGCGTTCCCACCCGACCGTCATGCTGGCGCAGGCCAGCATCCACTGCGGCGCGATAAGTCAGACCCGATCCCGGCGCCAACTGCTGTGCCATGCGCCAACGCCCGGTGCTTGGCGCGCAAGTGGATGCTGGCCTGCACCAGCGCAAAGTGGTTGCTGGCCTGCCCCAGCATGACGATGGCTCGCGGCGATGTTTCTGTCTGGAATCATCACGCTCCATCATCGGTTCGGACATCCGAAAGTGCGACAAACACCGGCTGGCTGCGGCTCCCGATGGTCGCAGCCGAGCCACGAGGACGGGGCCGGTTGCGGCAATCGCGGCCATGTCGCCTTGTCGATCGTCACGCCCCATCTCTCGCCTGCCCTCTGATGCCCTGGAGACATTTATGACATGAATTGTTCACGGAGAAATTGCGTGGAACCCCTATCCGTAATACTGCGTAGAGACCCGTCGCACCGACACCGCCATGGTCTGGCGGGCAGGCAAAGCGCCGGGCGGCGCTGGACGGAAGCGGGGGCATGAAAACAATATTGCTGCACATCCACGACGATTCCGGACAGGAGAGCCGGCTTGCGGTCGCGCTGCATCTGGCAGGTCTGCACGGCGGCCATATCGCCTGTGTGCAGGTCGCGCCGGTTGGGCTTTTCACCGTCGATCCTTATGGCGGGCTTAACGGCCTGGCGGCGATCATCGAGGCGGTTCGCGAGCAGGACCGGCTGACCCGGCGGTCGATCGAGGCGCGGCTGCTGAGCGAGGGCGTCAGCTGGGACTGGAAATATTTCGACGGCGGCGCGATTTCGACGTTGATCACGCAAGCGAGGCTCGCCGATGTGGTGATTCTCAGCCAGCCGGGGCATGGCGGCTCGTCGCCCAAGCCGCTGTCGATCATCGGCGACGTGGTGTTGCATGCCCGCGCGCCGGTGCTGATGGTTCCGGGCAGCGATAGTGGGGCCACGTCGATGTTCGAAAGCCGCGGCAATGCGCTGGTGGCGTGGAACGGCTCGGCGGAAGCGGCGAACGCGCTGCGGATGGCGCTGCCGCTGCTGCGCCATGCCGCGACTGTCCATATCGTCGAGGTCAACGCCGATGCGGCGGGGCTGCCATCGAGCGATGCCGCCACCTATCTGATGCGACACGGCATCAACGCCGAACGCCATGAATGGCCGGCGCAGGGGCGGAGCGTCAGCGCCGCGCTGCTGAACGCCGTCGCCGAGCTTGACGGCCGCACCCTCGTCATGGGCGCCTATGGCCATAGCCGGCTGCGCGAGACGATCCTTGGCGGCGTCACCCGCGAGCTTGTCGCCGCGAGCAACGTGCCGCTTTTGCTGGCGCATTGAACGGGGGAATGTTTTGAACCATAGTCAAGCGATGCGATCAGACGGTGCCTCGACAAACGATGCTTGCGGCGAATTGGCCGTCGTCGCTGGTCTGCACATCGACGAAGCCTATCACCGCACGATCCTCGACACCGTCCCCGATGCGATGATCGTCATCGATGTACACGGCATCATCCTGTCGTTCAGCACTGCCGCCGAGGTGATGTTCGGCTATTCCGAAGCCGAAGTCACCGGCGAGAATGTCAAGATACTGATGCCGGGCGTCGACCGCGAAGCCCATGACGGCTATATGACGCGCTATCTGGAGACCGACGTGTCGCGCGTCATCGGCAGCGGCAGGGTGATGACGGCACGACGGCGCGACGGCAATCATTTCCCGATCGAACTTTCCATCGGCGACACCCACACGGCGCGCGGCCGGCGGTTCACCGGCTTCATCCGCGACCTGACCGAGCGCCAGCGCACCGAACGGCGGCTGCATGACCTGCAGTCGGAACTGAGCCATATCTCGCGGATCACCGCGATGGATTCGCTCGCCGCGGCGCTGGCCCATGAACTCAACCAGCCGTTGACCGCCATCGCCAACTATATGGAAGGCGCGCGCGACCTCGTCGACAAGACCGATACCGAATCGCGCATGATGGTGCGCGAGGCGATGACCGAGGTCGCGGCACAAGCGCTGCGCGCCGGCCAGATCGTGCGGCGGCTGCGGGACTTTATCGCGCGCGGCACCAACGAGAAACATGTCGAAAGCCTGGCGCGGCTGGTCTCCGAAGCCTGTGCGCTGGCGCTGACCGGCATCGGCAACGTTGAAGTCGATATCAGGCTCGACGCCAGCCTCGACCTGGTGCGGGTCGATCGCATCCAGATCCAGCAGGTGCTGCTCAACCTGATCCGCAACGCCGTCGAAGCGATGCAGCGCAGTCCGCGGCGCCGAATCGAGATCCGCAGCCAGCCCGGCCCGCGCGGCATGGTCGAAGTCGTGGTGGCCGATAGCGGGCCGGGGCTTTCGCCCGAGATAGCGGAGCATCTTTTCGAGCCTTTCCGCAGCAGCAAGGAACAGGGAATGGGGATGGGACTGTCGATCAGCCGGACGATCATCGAAGCGCATGTCGGTCGCTTCTGGTCCGATCGGTCGGAATTGGGCGGCAGTGCCTTTCACTTCACGCTGATGGCGGGCACCATCGGCAATGACTGAGCGCCGCGTCTATATCGTCGACGACGAAC
>JANNJH010000429.1:0-3198 GCA_031405775.1 Sphingomonadales bacterium
CCTCGATCATGATCTTGCGCTTTTTCGGCGCCAATAGCGCCGGGACCAGCCCATCGAGGACGGGGTTACGGGTCAGGTCATCGATCATATGTTCACCATGTAAGCAACATCGCGCGGCAGCCCCAACAGGCGCTGGCCGCCATCGAGCGTGATCGTCTGGGCGTTGAAGCTCGGGGTGGCAATGGCGAAGCGCAACGCCGCGACGATCTCCGCCACCGCGACTCCGCGCCGCAGCGGGTTCATCGCGTGCACCGCCGCGAAATTCTCGCGACTTTGCGGCCCGCTGACCAGCGTCACCGCCGGCGCGATTGCGACGCAGCGCAAGCGCGGCGCATAGGCGCGGGCGGTCAGTTCGGTGAGCCCGGCCAGGCCGATCTTGCTGAGCGTGTAGGTCAGGAAATCAGGGTTGAGCGATTCGAGCTTGGCATCGAGCAAATTGACCACCAGCGCCGTCTCGGGATCGGGAACCGCGGGGGAAACGGCGGCGGCAACGGCGGCGGCAAAGGCCCGGGTAATCAGCGCCGGCGCCCGCAAATTGATCGCCATATGGGCATCGAAGTCCGCCACGGCGAAATCCTCGATCCGGTCAAAGACGAATCGCGACGCCGAATTGACCAGCAGCCCCAACGGCGGCGCCCCGGCCGCGGCGGCGACGATCGTCTCCCCGACGTCGGCATCGGCAAAATCGGCCGCCACCACCGTCGCGCCGCCGCCGGCGGCGCGCAATTCGGCGGCCAGCGCCTCGGCCTCGCGGCGTGACTGGTGGCAATGGATGACGACATGCCAGCCGTCGGCCGACAGCGCCCGCACCAGCGCCGCGCCGATGCGCTTGGCGCCGCCGGTGACGATCGCCGTCCGGTTCAACGATTTCGACATGTGACGGCGTTAGCGCCAGAGCCTCGTGCCGGCAAGCGGCGGCAAGCGGCGCGGCAAGCCCTCGGATCGTCACGTGATCGCGATACGATTCCGTCCCGCCATTTGTCCTTTGCCCCGGCGCGCCCTAAATTGGGGCGGAATGTCGAGCCCGCCCCAGCAACCCGCGTTGCCCGATCGCTTCGCCGAGGATAGCGCCACCTTCGCGGTGCAAGGCAAGGACACGCCCGATATCGATCGCGGCGTCGAAGCGATCCGCAACGTCCTGCGCACGTTGCCCACCCGCCCCGGCGTCTATCGCATGAGCGATTCAGAAGGCGCTGTGCTCTATATCGGCAAGGCCAAGGCGCTCAAAAGCCGCGTCGGCAACTATACGCAGGTCGCCCGGCTGACGCGCCGCCTGCAACGCATGGTGTCGCAAACCCGCGACATGACCATCGTCACCACCACCAGCGAAGCCGAAGCGCTGCTGCTCGAAGCCCAGCTCATCAAGCGCTATCGCCCGCCCTATAACGTCCTGCTCCGCGACGACAAAAGCTTCCCCTTCATCTTTCTGCGCGAGGATCATGATTTCCCGCGCATCTCGAAACATCGCGGCGCGCGGCAAGGCAAGGGCAGCTATTACGGGCCGTTCGCCAGCGCCGGAGCGGTCAACCTGACGTTGAACGCGCTGCAAAAGGTCTTCCTGCTGCGCTCGTGCACCGACAGTTTCTTCGCCAACCGCACCCGCCCCTGCCTGCTCCACCAGATCAAGCGCTGCTCCGCCCCGTGCACCGGCCGCATCGACGATGACGCCTATGCCGAGCTTGTCGCCGACGCCAAAGCCTTTCTGTCGGGGCGCACCCAGGAAGCCCAGAAAAAGCTCGGCACCGCCATGCAGACCGCCGCCGAGGCCATGGACTTCGAACTTGCCGCCGTGCTGCGCGACCGGCTGCGTGCGCTCACCTTCATCCAGGGCAGCCAGGGCATCAAAGCCGAAGGATCGGCCAGCGACGCCGACATCGTCGCGCTCGCCGCCAGCGCCGGGATCATGTGCATCCAGCTGTTCTTCATCCGCGGCGGCCAGAACTGGGGCCATCGCGCCTTTTTCCCGGCGCACACCGAGGGCGTTTCCGAGGACGAGGTGCTGATGAGCTTCCTCGCCCAGCTTTACGACGAGCTGCCGCCGCCGCGCGAATTGCTGCTCGATCGCAGCCTCGCTGAAGCCGCGCTGCTCGGCGATGCGCTGTCGGAGAAAGCCGGCCACAGGGTCGCCATCAAGGCGCCGCAGCGTGGCCCCAACCGCAAGCTCATCGAACAGGCATCGCGCAACGCCGTCGAAGCGCTCGATCGCCGCCTCGCCGAATCGACGACGCAGCACAAATTGCTCATCGAACTCGCCGAGCTGTTCGATCTCGACGCCGCGCCGCGCCGCATCGAAGTCTATGACAACAGCCACATCATGGGCAGCAACGCGATTGGCGCGATGATCGTCGCCGGCCCCGAAGGCTTTATCAAGAACCAGTATCGCAAGTTCAACATGAGCGATTCGTCGATCACCCCCGGCGACGATTTCGCCATGATGAAGGCGATGCTGTCGCGCCGCTTCGCCCGGCTGGAGAAAGAAGACCCTGACCGCGCCTCCGGCGACTGGCCCGATCTCGTGCTCATCGATGGCGGCAAGGGCCAGCTATCGTCGGTCAACGCGGCGCTCGCCGAACTCGGCGTCGACAATGTCTGCGTCATCGGCGTCTCCAAGGGCTTCGATCGCGACGCCGGCCGCGAGACCTTTCATTTGCCCTCGGGCCACGAGCTTCACCTGCCGCCGAACGCCCCGGTGCTGTTCTTCCTGCAACGCCTGCGCGACGAGGCCCACCGCTTTGCCATCGGCGCCCACCGCGCCAAGCGCAGCAAGAGCATCGCCGCCAACCCGCTCGACGACGTCCCCGGCATCGGCCCGGCGCGCAAAAAGGCGCTGCTGATGCATTTCGGCACCTCGCGCGCGGTCAGGGGCGCGACGCAAGGCGAACTCGAACGCGCCCCCGGCATCAGCAAGGCGATGGCCGAGGCCATCCACGGCCACTACCACCCGGGGGGATGACCGACTAGAGTGCGTTTCGTTCAGTTGGAATCGAACGAGCCCTCTAGATATTTGATTTTCCGTGTTTTCTTAACCGTCAGATGAAGACATCTGACTGGAAAACACTCTAGGCTCCCGTCATCCCGAAAGCCGCAGGACCGCCGCCGCATGACCATCACGCTTTACACCGCCGCCACGCCCAATGGTTACAAGGTGTCGGTGGCGCTGGAGGAGATGGGGCTGGCCTATGACGTCGTCAGGATCGA
>JANNJH010000430.1:0-1400 GCA_031405775.1 Sphingomonadales bacterium
GCTTGGCGCGGGGTTGCTTTGGGTGGGGCGCTTGGAGTCCTTTATTTTGATCCACCATGGTGGAAGGGGTGCCAGCCCGCACCCCCGCCCACCCACCCATCGTTAACATACTTAAGTGGGTGGCTGGGCGGGGGTGCGGGCTGGCACCGCTTCCACCTTGGTGGATCAAACTCTAGGACTCCTCGCGCCCGACCCAATGCAACGCCGCGCCATGCCGCCCCAGCCAGCGGTGGCTTTGCGCGCCATGCGGATCGAGGCTGGCAAGCAGCGCGTGGAAATCCGCGCCATGGTTGTGGTGGACAAGATGCGCGACCTCGTGCGCCACGACATTGTCACGGACCAACGCCGGCGCCATGATCAGCCGCCAGCTATAGGCGATGCGGCCGCCCCCCGTCGTTCCCCCCGACGCGCAGCTGCCCCAGCGGGCGCGCGGGTCGCCGACGCGAACCTGGGCGACCCGTCGGTCGATGACGGCGGCAAGCCGGCGCGTCGCCGATTCGACCTCAACAAGCGCTTGCGCCTTCAACCAGCGCAGCGTCCGCGCCGGCAGCAGCGACAAGGGCCCGCCCAGCCGCAGCGTATCGTCGATGCGTTGCGGCGTGCGCGGGTGCTTGGCGTGCCAGTCGATCATCAGCTCGGCGCCATCGAACGGAATTAACGCACCCGGCGCAAACGGTCGCGGCCGAGGCCAGCCCCCGACTTGCGCCACCAGCCAGTCACGGTGGCGATCGAGCAGCGCCAGCGCCTCGGCGACGCCGCCGCGCGCCGGCAGGCTGATCTTGACGACGCCGTGGACGCTGTCGGCGCGCAGCTTGATGCCGCGCGCCCCACGGCGGCGCACAACCAGCAGCGGCAGCATCCGCCCGGCGACGTCGAGCGCCGCCGGCAATTCGGCGCGACGGAACAGGCTCAGAGCTCGCCCTCGATGATATGGTTCTCGAGATCGCCGACGTCGTCCTCGGAAACCGTCTTGCCGCGCACCGACATCCCGGCGCGGTGGACCGAATTGGGGTCGCCCGACACCAAAGGATGCCACTCCGCCAGCCCTTGCCCGCGATGGACGCGCAGATAGGCGCACGACGACGGCAGCCAGTCGATGGTGTCGAGCTTGGACGGCGTCAGCCGCACGCATTCGGGAACATGGGCGCGGCGGTTGGCGTAATCCTTGCACAGCGCGGTGCGCGGATCGAGCAGGCGGCAAGCGACATTCGTCGGGAAAATCTTGCCGGTCTCGTCATCCTCGAGCTTGTGGACGCAGCATTTGCCGCAACCATCGCACAGGCTTTCCCATTGCTCGCGGTTCATCCGGTAAAGCGGGATCGTCTCCCAGAACGGCTTAGCGGACATAGGTTTCCAGCATGGCGGTGACTTCCGGCGCGGTGGTGTTCTCGTGCGGCAGG
>JANNJH010000431.1:0-16793 GCA_031405775.1 Sphingomonadales bacterium
GATGGCGATGGCGAGGAGTAGCGGATCGATCGAATAGGTCATGTCTGTCTCCGGTTGCTGGTATATTGCCGCTTTTTCCGGGTTTTTTGCAAGCGATCGGCGGGTTGCCGGCGGGGCTCGCGGCGGGGTGCGACGGGCAACAGGCTGAATCGAGGGCGTGACCGCGGTCGATCGCTGGGCTATTCGCCTTGCGCAACCATGCCGACCGCCGCCATTCCGCACCAATATTCAAAATATCACCGCCGCCTCGTGGTGGCTGCGGTGATGATGCTGTGAAGGCTGGCGATAATGATGGCGGGTCGCCCGCTGTCGGGTTGGCGCGGCGGCGGTCGTTGCCACGGGGCTGCATCACCGAAATGCGGACGATGCGCGATGGCTGGCCGGTGCGGACGCTGTTGTGTCCTCCGCGCGAAGCCGAGGCGCGCTTGTCGCCGGCCCACAAAGAAGCGCCGCTTTTGCCGCCGGCCCACAAAGAAGCGCCGGGATCGATCCTGTTCATCACCGGGCGCGGCGATTTCATGGAGAAATATTGCGAGACGTTCCACGATCTCGTCGATGCCGGCTGGGGCGTGGCGAGTTTCGACTGGCGCGGGCAGGGGCTTTCGGGCCGGCTGGGCGATACGGCGATGAAGGGCCATAGTCCGGGGTTCGACAACTGGCTGTCCGACCTTGATGAGATGATCGGCTGGTTCGAGGCGAGCTTGCCGCGGCCGTGGTTCGCGGTGGCGCATTCGATGGGCGGGCATTTGTTGCAGCGGCATCTGGCCGGCGAGAATGGCGAATTCCGCCGCGCCGTGCTGCTGTCGCCGATGCTCGGGGTGGCGGCGTGGCCGCTTGGGCCGACGTTGGCGCGGTGGTTGGCGCGGCTGATGGTCAGGCTGGGGTTCGGCGGTGCGTTCATTCCGGGCGGCGGGCCTTATGTGACGGGCGTTGCGGGGTCGCGTCGGCAGCGATTGTTGACCAGCGATCCCGAGCGCCACGCCGATGAAGGCTGGTGGGTCGAACAAGTTCCGGCGCTGGCGCTGGGCAGTGTGACTTATGGCTGGCTCGATGCGGCGTTTCGATCGCTGGCGGCGCTGTTTTCGCCGCCGCCAGCGGCGCATGGCACCGGCGAGGGCACGAACCGCAGGCCGATGTTGCAACGCATTACGACGCCGATGCTGATCCTGATCCCCGAGCATGACGGGTTGGTCGATAATCGCGTGACGCGGCGGACGCGCGGCCTGATGCCGTTGACGCGGCTGGAGGAAGTGCCGGGTGCCGGGCACGAGTTGCTGCGCGAGGCGGGGCCAGTCCGAGCGCGGGTGCTGGCGCGGCTGGTGCGATTCCTGCGGGAGGGGGTGTGAAGTTTCGTCGCCTTTCTGCCCCTCTCCCGCCAGCGACGAAGGTCGCCTCCGGCTCCGCGGGAGAGGCGACTCGCGCGCCAGCGCGGCGGGTGAGAGTGTGCCGCAACGACGAAGAAAGAACACCCTCAGGTCCACGTCGAGTCGAAGTGGCGTGTCACTCGCCTCTCCCGCGGAGCCGGAGGCGACCTTCGTCGCTAGCGGGAGAGGGGTAGTGTCGTTGTGACCGACACGTTCGACGTTGCCATCATCGGCGCCGGGATTGCGGGGGCGAGCCTGGCCTGGTCGTTGGGCCGGCGCTCGGGTGGGCGGTTGCGCGTCGCGCTGGTCGAGATGGAGGCGCAGCCGGGCTATCACACCACCGGGCGCTCGGCGGCGTTCTGGATCGAAAGCTATGGTGGCCCCGGCATCGTGCCGCTGAGCCGGGCGTCACGGGCGTTCTTCGATGCGCCGCCGCCGGGGTTTTGCGACCGGCCGCTGCTGACGCTGCGACCAGCGCTGTACATCGCGTCGCCCGACGACGCCGGGGCCTTGGCGGCGCAGGCGGCGGAATTCGATATCGGCGGGGTCGATTATCAATGGCTGGGTGCGGCGGCGCTCGCCAACTCCAGTGTTGGGCCGATGCTGCGCCCCGAATGGCGCCGCGCCGCGATTATCGAGCCCGGTTGCTTCGATATCGATGTCGCGGCGCTGCACCAGGGGTTCCTGCGCGGGCATGACGGGTGGAAGCCGGTGCTGATAACCGATGCGCTTGTGACCGGGCTGGCGCGCGGCGACGACGGCTGGACGATCACGACTGGCGCGGGCGACTTTGCCGCGACGACGATCGTCGATGCCGCAGGCGCCTGGGCCGATGATGTCGCGGCGCTGGCCGGGGCGCGGCGGCGCGGCTTGCAGCCGCTGCGGCGGACGATGGCGGTGCTCGATATCGACCCGCCGCCGCCGGCCGACCTGCCGATCGTCCTCGATGCCGCCGGGCGCTTTTACTTCAAACCCGAGGCCGGGCGGTTGTGGCTGAGCCCGCACGACGAGACACCCGATGTGCCGCACGACGTGCGCCCCGACGAACTCGACCTGGCGATGGTCATCGATCGCTTTGAAAAGGCCAGCACGGCCAGCGTCTTGCGGCTCGAATCGAGCTGGGCTGGCTTGCGGACCTTTGCCCGCGACCGTTTGCCGGTGTTCGGTTGGGACGGCGCCGTCGAGGGGCTGTTCTGGTGCGCCGGGCAGGGCGGCTTTGGCATCCAGACGTCACCGGCGGCGGGCGATTTGTGCGCGGCGCTGTTGCTGGGGGAAACCCCGGCGGTCGATGCGGCGCCGTATCTGCCGACGCGGGCGGGACTGGCGGGCTGAAGGCCGGCCTTGTCGTTGTCGCGCGTCATGCCCTAGACGGTCGTTCATGACTGTTCAGACACTGCGGCGGCTGCGCCAGTTCCATCACGTGATCGGCGTGTTCCTGGCACCGGCGATCATCTTTTTTGCAATAAGCGGCGGGTTGCAGACCTTTCGCCTGCACGAGGCCAAGGGCTGGGGCGGGACGCCGCCGGGCTGGATCGTCTGGATGGGGGCAGCGCACATGGACCAGGCGCCGCCGCGCGCCAAGGCGCAAAAGCCCGAGGCCGCGAAGCTGGCGGGCGCTGTCGCCGCAGCCTTTGGTTTTGCGGCTCCGGCGGCGGCGCACAGCGACGAGGCACCACCGCGCGCCGGGGCGCAATCGCCCGAGGCGGCGACGCCGGTGGCTGTCGCGCAAGCCGCGAAGCCGGCGGCGGGCAAGGCGCCGGACAAGTCTGGCGGCGCGTTGCCGTTGAAGATCTTTGTCGCGGTGATGGCGGTCGGGCTGGTGCTGTCGTCGCTGCTCGGGGTTGTCATCGCGGTCAACAACCGCGCCATGCGGCGGCTTTCGATCCTCATGCTGGTCGCTGGAGCCATGGTTCCGCTGTTGCTGATGCCCGGCTGACGGCCGCGATCGCTATGCCGCGGCGCGACGTGCCGTGTAGCGGGCGAGGAAGCCGCTGGCGAAATCTGCCAGCCTTTGTTCGGCGATGGCGGCGCGCAAGGCCGCCATCAGCGCCTGGTAAAAGCCGACATTATGCTGGGTCATCAGCATGGCGCCGAGCATCTCGCGGGATTTGACGAGGTGGTGGAGATAGGCGCGGCTGACCGCCGATGGCCCGGTGCAGACCGGGCACGGGCAATCGCCGTCGAGCGGCGCCGGGTTTTCGGCATGAGCGGCGTTGCGGATGTTGAGCGGCCCATCATGGGTGAAGGCCTGGCCGTTGCGGCCCGAGCGGGTGGGCAGCACGCAGTCGAACATGTCGACGCCGCGCAGCACCGCGCCGACGATATCGTCGGGCTTGCCGACGCCCATCAGATAGCGCGGGGCGGATTCGGGAAGCTGTTGGCAAGCGAAATCGAGGACGTCGAACATCGCCGGCTGGCCCTCGCCGACCGCCAGCCCGCCGATGGCATAGCCGTCAAAGCCGATGCCGGTGAGCGCTGTGGCGGATTCGGCGCGCAGGCGTTGATCGAGGCCACCCTGCTGGATGCCGAACAGCGCGGCGCGGTTGGCGTGGTCCGGCGCGCTGTGGAAGGCGATGCGGCTGCGCGCCGCCCAGCGCATCGAGCGGTGCATGGCGGCCTCTATCTCCTCGCGGGCGGCGGGCAGCGCGATGAGTTCGTCGAACGCCATGACGATGTCGGAGCCCAGAAGCCGCTGGATCTCGATCGAGCGTTCGGGGCTGAGCAGGTGGCGGCTGCCGTCGAGATGGCTGGCAAAGCTGACGCCATCCTCGCTGCGCTTGGTCAGCGCCGACAGGCTCATCACTTGATAGCCGCCGCTGTCGGTGAGGATCGGGCGGTCCCAGCCCATGAAATGGTGCAGGCCGCCAAGCCGCGCGATGCGTTCGGCGCCGGGGCGGAGCATGAGGTGATAGGTGTTGCCAAGGATGATGTCGGCGCCGGCGGCGCGGACTTCGGACGCGCGCAGGCCCTTGACGGTGGCGGCGGTGCCGACCGGCATGAAGGCCGGGGTGCGGATCGTGCCGCGCCGCATGGCGATCTCGCCGGTGCGGGCGAGGCCGTCGACGGCGTGGATGGCAAAGGCGAAGCGGGGGGCGGTCACGGCTTTGGCTTGTAGTGGGGTTTCGGCGCGAGGGAAGGGGGTGTGCTTTTTGGCGGCGGGCTTTACAGCGGCGGCATGAAGCAGCGCGTCGACCAGCTCCTTGCCAGCCGCGGCCTTGCCGAAAGCCGGACGCGGGCGCAGGCGTTGATCCTGGCGGGCGTGGTGTTCGCTGGCGAGCGCAAGGTCGCCAAGGCCGGCGAAATGCTCGCCGACGACGTGGTGCTGGAGGTCCGCGGCCGCGATCATCCCTGGGTGTCGCGCGGCGGCGTCAAGCTGGCGCATGGCCTCGATCATTTCGGCTGGACGGTCGAAGGCGCGGTGGCGATGGATGTCGGGTCATCGACCGGCGGCTTTAGCGATGTGCTGCTGACGCGCGGCGCGACCCGGGTTTATGCGGTCGATTCCGGCACCAACCAGCTGGCGTGGAAGCTGCGGCAAGACTCGCGGGTGGTGGTGCTGGAGCAGTTGAGCGCGCGGTTGTTGACCGACGCGCATGTGCCCGAGCCGGTCGATATCATCGTCTGTGACGCCAGCTTCATCGCGCTGGCCAAGGTGCTGCAACGGCCGCTGGATTTCGCCAGCCCCGCAGCAAGGCTGCTGGTGCTGGTCAAGCCGCAGTTCGAGGCCGGACGCGGCGAAGTCGGCAAGGGCGGCGTCGTCCGCGATCCGGCGGTGCACCAGCGGGTGTGTGACGCGGCGGCGGCGTGGCTGGCGGCGCAACCGGGGTGGCAGGTGGTGGGGGTGACGCAAAGCCCGATCACCGGGCCGGAGGGCAATATCGAGTTCCTGTTGGCCGGGATACGCCAGTAGAACGCGACCTGACGCGACAAAGGCCAGGGCGCGTGCCCCGGCCTTTGTCGTCCGGCGTGTCGAACTGGGATCAGGCGGCGATTGCGGCCTGCTTGTCGCGGCGGCGACGCAGGCCAGCACCGACGAGGCCAAAGCCGAGGACAAACATCGCCCAAGTCGTCGGTTCCGGCGCAGGCGCTGGCGGTGCGGTGATCACGTTGGCCGCCACGCTGGCGGCAAGTTGGTACTCCCTGGTACCGACGCCGCCAGGCGCATAGTCTTTCAGGACAAATGTGAAGATGTCGCTGACCATGCCCAGCACGCTCGGGTTGAAGGTCATCGCGTAATTCAGCGAGTTGCCGCCGTCGAGACCGTTGGTGAAGGTGGTCGCTGTCGTGGTGAAGTTCAAATTGTTCGTCGAACGGCCGATCGAGGTCAGGCTGAGTCCGGCGCTGTTGATGTTGCCGATGTTGTACAGCGTGAAGTTCAGGGTCACCGGAGCGCTGTTCTGAAACAGCGTGCCGAAGTCCAGCGCCAGAGCCGTCTGATTGGCCGAGCCATTGAACGATGGGTTGGCGAAGTTCAGATAATCATAGGTGATGCTGTAGATATTGCTTGCCGTAGTGGCGCCGCCGAAGGTGAACGATCCGGTCGACACGCCCGCGGTAGCACCGCCGCTGTTCCTCGCGGTGCTGCTGCCAGTCGCGGAGCGGGTGAAGCCGATACTACCCGTGCCGGCATAGGCGGAGAGGTTGGCGAGCGGGACTGCCGACGTGCCGACGATCGTGCCCGCGACGGTTCTTGTCTGGTTGGTCGCGCTTGCCGTGCAGTTGTTCCCCGAGCAGAAATGGGAGACGGCCAGGGCGGCGGGGATGGTGCCGAACGTCACACCCGGCGTCGACACGGTGCCGGTCAAGCTGGTGGTGGCGTCGACCCTGCGGGTGCCGTTTTGGGGGACGGTGCCGGTCACCACGACTTTGGATTCGACAGCGGTGTTCACAGCGACGGTGGCGCCGACGAGAATGCCGGTGGCGGTGTTGAACTGCGCAACCGAGACGCTGCTGGCCGATACGGAGCCGTTGACGGTGTTCGTCGCGTTGGTGCCGGTGGCGGTGGCAGCGAGCCCGGTGGTGCTCGCAGCAACCGCGGTGGTCGTGATCGTGCTCTGCAGCGGCGTGACCGCCATAGCGGCCGACGCCGACACCATCGCGATGGCCGTCGTAGCACCGAGGATGAAACGCTTCATCAAAAATTAACCCCTTTTTGATGGCACCGCCGTGTGCCGATCATGACCTTGATGGCTATGCACCCCTGAACCGGCGCAGAGTCATCGTGACGCTCCTAATTGCAACTATGCAATCCTAATCACAACTATGCAATAATCATGCCAAAAGGTTAACACGTTGATGTCGGCGGAGTTTCGTTTTTTGTCATTTCAAAAGTGTAAAATATTCCGACACTTTTGGGCTTTTCCGGCGTTGCAGGCCATGCCGCGCAGCCTGTCGCCGTGGCGGTTTCCGGGGGTGTCGCCGTGCCGCATGATCGGCTAAGGCTTGTTCATGTCCGAATTCATTACGCAACCGGCTGCCCGTCGCGGTTCCATGTGGCGTGCCGGCGTCGTGCTGGTGCCGCTGCTGCTGGTGCTCGGCGGGCTTTCGGCGCGGTTTTCGGGATCGATCGAGGACAATGGCTGGTTCGAGACGCTGGTGTTGCCGGCGTTGCAGCCACCGGGGCCGGTGTTCGGCATCGCCTGGTCGCTGGCGTCCACGCTGAATGCCATCGCCGCCGCGATCATCTGGGGGCACAAGCGCGCGCAGGGGCGGTGGCTGGCGCTGGCGCTGCTCGGGCTAGGGGTGGCGATCAACCTGGCCTGGTCGCCGGTGTTCTTTCACTTTCACCTGATGCTGCCGGCGCTGGCGATCATCGGCGCGATGCTGATTGTCGCTATGGCGACGGTGTTCGCCTGCGCGCGGATCAGTGGGGTGGCGGCGTGGCTGATGATTGCCTATCTCGTCTGGCTAGGCTTTGCCGGCGCCTTGAATGCGCGCATAATCATGCTTAATCCGGCGGCCGACGCCTTTCAGCTGGGAATCTGACGATGCAGACCGAAAACAAGTTCTTCGAGGATCTTTCCAAGGTGGCGACCTCGGCGCTCGGCACACTGGCCGGGGTTGGCCGCGAAGTCGAGGAAAACGCCCGTCGCCGCGCCCGCGAGTTCGTCGGCGGCGTCGATGCCATCGGCCGCGACGAGTTCGAGGCGGTCAAGGCCAATGCCGCCGCGGCGCGCGAAGCCGTCGAGGTGCTCAAGGGTGAAGTCGCGGCGCTGGGTGAAGCGGTCGCGGTGATGCGGGGCGAAATTGCCGCCATGACGACGAAAAAGTCCGCCAAGCCGTGATTATCCACAGCTTTGTTTCGCGCCGCCCGAGTCGAGCGCTTGCCGAATCATCGCGACCTGCCCAGCCTTGTGCATATCTGGTGGCGGGGGGGCTTACCGCATGAGTCTTGTCGATATCGACTATACACCGGCGCCATCGGCTCCGATCGACATGCTCGAACATGTCTTCGATGCCAATGGCTGGGCCTTTGAACGCTCGGGTGACGAGGAAATCAGCACGTCGATCAAGGGCGGCTGGGCGACGTACCAGCTGCGGGCGCTGTGGCGCGAGGAAGAACGCGTGCTGCAGATCATCGCGCGCGCCGACCTGACCTGCCCCGACGACCGTCGGCCGGCGATCTATGAAACGCTGGGGCGGATCAACGAGCAGCTGTGGATGGGGCATTTCGAGCTGTGGTCGGCCGATGGCACGGTGTTGTTCCGCCATGCGACCTTGCTCGACAATGACAATGAGGACGACGCGCCCGACCTGACCATCGGCCAGGCCGAAGTGCTGGTCGAAGCCGCGGTCGATGAATTCGAACGGTTTTACCCGGTGCTGCAACTGGTGATGTTCGCCGATCATGCGCCCGCCGATGCGATGGCGGCGGCGCTGCTTGAGACGGTCGGCGAAGCGTGAGCGTAGCCGCAACGAATGGCGGCGAAGCGTGAGCGGAGCCGCAGCGTACGGCGGCGAGGCCTAGTCCGACCATGGCCGAAGGTATCTGGCTGCTCGGTTGCGGCAATATGGGCGGCGCGCTGCTGCGCCGCTGGATTGCCGACGAGATGGGGCCGATCGCGGTGATCGATCCGGCGCCGGGGGCGGTGCCCGCCGGCGTCACGGTCGGCGCCGCGCCGCCCGCCGGTGTCCCGCAGATCTTGGTGATCGCAGTCAAGCCGCAGGTCTGGCGGGGCGCCGTCGCCGGGCTGGCCGGGCGCGTCGGCCCGAGCACGCTGGTCGTTTCGGTGATGGCCGGGGTGACGATCGCGGCGCTGGCCGAAGGCTTTCCCGGCTGCGCTGTCATCCGCGCCATGCCCAACACGCCCGCCGGCATCGGCCAGGGCGTGACGGCGCTGTTCACCAACGGCAACGCCATGGCGCGCGCCGCGGCCGAAGCGGTGTTCCAGCCGACCGGGGCGACGGTCTGGCTCGATGACGAAGGCGATTTCGACGCGGTGACAGGGGTTTCGGGTTCGGGACCGGCGTATGTTTATGCCTTCATCGAGGCGCTGGCGGCGGCGGGCATCGCGGCCGGGCTTGAGGCCGGCCTCGCCGAACGACTGGCGCGGGCGACGGTGACGGGTGCCGCGGCGCTGGCCGTGGCCGATGGGTCGCCAGCGGCCCAATTGCGGGCGCGGGTGACGTCACCGGGCGGCACGACGGCGGCGGGGCTGGCGGTGCTGATGCCGGGGCTCGGGCCGTTGGTGACCGAGACAGTGGCGGCGGCGGCGGCGCGGTCGCGGGAATTGTCTAAGTAGCGCGCTCCGGCGGCGTTGAAGGGCCTCCGGCGGCGTTTGAAGTGCCTCCGGCGGCGTTTGAAGTGCCTCCGGCGGCTGGGGCCTTGGCCCCAGACCCCATTCATGGGTTCGACGACGCTGGGTCAGGATGTTGCTGCCCATTTGCTCATCCGACCGAGAAAACCTGCCCGACAGTCAGACAGCGGAGTTCATTTCAGAGCACCGGCAACCGCCTCGGCGTCGACTGGCTGCTCGAAGGCGATGAAAATCGTGCACGGCTTTTTGCTGATGCAGAACCCGTCGTGCGGCAATTTTGCCGGCACATAGCCATAGCTTCCCGGCGTCAGCGTCGCCGTCTTGCCCCCCTGGAATTTGATCCGGAATTGCCCGGTCACCAGGATCACGCGCTGGGCGGATGTGTGCCGATGCGGTGGAAACACATAGCCGGCGGGCACGCGGAGGAAGGCATCGGCGTTCGGCCGCGCGGGGTCACCATGCAGAACCGCAAACTCGCATTTGCCCGGGAAAATTGCTGGGCACGGCCCCCACTTCAGAGTCGGATCATTCGCCGCCTTGGCGAGCGGCGGCTCACCGATTGGCTGGGCAGAACCACCCGTCGCCGCGATTGTCATCAACGCCGCGATCAACACTGCCCGGGCCATCATGTGCATGACTTTCCTCCTCGGTTGTCGATCAAACATACAGAAATTTGAGGCCAACGGCCACGGCTATCTTGGTGCACGCTGCACCAAGGCGCGACAGGCAGTTTCCAACCCGCCGAACCCAAATTACGGCTTTCCTTCGGAGGCGTTGCTATCCCTGCCGCAGGCTTTCGACCAACGCCCGATCCTCGGGCGGTATCAGCCCGACGAGGACCGACCAGAAGCCGGTGACGGCGGCTTGCCCGGCTTCGCCATAGGCGGCGGCCATGCCGGTTTCGAGTTCGGCGAACAGCGCGGCTTCGAGGGCTTCGCCGCTGGCGGTGAGGCGGAGCAGGCGTTGGCGGCGGTCGGTGGTGCCGATGCCTTGTTCGACAAGGCCATGCGCCTGGAGTTCGCCCAGAACGCGGCCGAGCGACTGCTTGGTGATCGCCAGCAGGCGCAGGAGTTCGCCGACCGGGAGGCCGGGACGGCGGGCGATGAAATAGAGCGCGCGGTGATGGGCGCGGCCAAAACCTTCACGGGCGAGAATCGAATCGGCGCCGCGTACCATCGCGGTGTAGCCGAAATATAACAGCTCGATGCCGCGGCGGATCTCGTCCTCGCGCAGGTAGAGCGGCGAGGCGGCGGCCAGCTTGAGCGCCGGTGTGGCGAGGCGATTTGGGACAGTCATGTTGACATATCTTGCACGATTGCCTAGCGCAAGGCAACAAGCTATCCGCCACCGCCAGCAGAGCGGAACATTGTTGCGCGCAGAGGGACCGACACGATGACCGACGCCACTTTCGATGATCGCGACGGCTTCATCTGGTTCGATGGCGCCTTGCGGCCGTGGCGCGAGGCCAATGTCCATGTCCTGACCCATGCCATGCACTATGCCAGCGCGGTTTTCGAGGGCGCGCGGGCCTATGGCGGCAAGGTTTTCGCGCTGGAGGAGCACAGCCAGCGCCTGATCGACTCGGCGAAGATCCTGGGGTTCCAGATTCCGTGGACGGCGGCGCAGATCGGCGCCGCGATCAACGCGACGCTGGCGGCCAATGGCCTGACCGACGGTTATGTGCGGCCGATCGCCTGGCGCGGTTCGGAGCAGATGGGGGTTTCGGCGCAGCGCACCAAGCCGCATCTGGCGATCTCCTGCTGGGAATGGGGCGCCTATTTCGGTCCCGAAGCCCTTGCCAAGGGGTTGCGGCTCAACATCGCGCCGTGGCGGCGGCCGGCGCCCTATACGGCGCCGACGAAATCCAAGGCGGCGGGGCTGTACATGATCTGCACCATGTCGAAGCACGCGGCCGAGGATGCCGGTTACAATGACGCGCTGATGCTCGATTGGCGCGGGCAGGTTGCCGAGGCGACCGGGGCGAACGTGTTCTTCATGAAGGATGGCGTGCTGCATACGCCGACGCCGGATTGCTTCCTTGATGGCATTACCCGGCGGACGGTGATCGGCCTGGCGAAAAAGCGCGGGATCGAGGTTGTCGAGCGGGCAATCTGGCCCGAGGAGCTCGAGACATTCGAACAGGCGTTCCTGACCGGCAGCGCCGCCGAAGTCACGCCGCTGGCCGAGATCGGCCCGTGGCGATTCGAAGTTGGCGCGATGACCAAGCAGTTGGCGGCGGATTATTCGGACCTGGTCAACGGCAGGATCTGAAGCGGCGGCGCAAGCGTTCGCCCCGCTGCGGCGGGGCGGGGCGGTTCGGTGACACGTCGAGTTGTTGCCGCGGCAGTCTGTGCGATCGCTGCGAAAGACTGTCCGATCGGGGCCGTTTGCGGAATCGGCGACCGGGAACTGCATTCGTTGCGCGATGTTCATCAAATCGCAAGGTTGGCACTGTTATAATTTGCTTATAGCTTTGGATTGGTGCGATGGCCGTGCGGGTGTTCAGTTTGACGGCAACGACGGCGCTCGCGCTGGGGTTATGGGTCGTGCCGTCGGGGGGAACGCGCGGGCAGGGCGCGCTTGGGGACCGGTTCGTCCATGTCGATCGCGCCATTGTTTCCGATGATGCCGCCGGCCGCGATTCGCTGGCGCGGGCCGATCGCGTCGTTGCCGCTGTTGTCGCCGGGCTCTGATCGCCACGTTCCGATGCTGGTCGGTACGGCTTTTCAACCGCCGATGTGGTCCGGCGGCGATTGGGTCGTTGACGCGTTCCCGCTGGCCCCCTACACGCCATCCAAGTCAGTAATGGGGTTCGGGAGCAGCGATGCGTAGGGCGTTCGGGCAATTCGCCAGCTTTCTGGCGGTTGCAGCCACCGTTTTCGCAGCGCCGATCGGTGCGCAGGGCATCGATCCACGCATATTGCAACAAGTCCAGGGCCAGCTTGGCGGCAGCATTGGCGCCGGCCCCAATGCCGGCGACGCTGTCGACAGGGCGCGCGGCCAGGGCGATGAACGCCAGATCCCGGGCCTCGGCGTCGACCGGTTAACGCGCGTCGATACCCGCGAGGAACAGGAATTGCGCCGTGCCGAAGCGCGCGTCCGGCTGGCGCGGCTGTACAAGCCGTCGCCGATCGAACGCGAGTTTCGCGAACGCCTCGCCGATCCGAGCTTGCGGCAATTCGGCTATGATCTTTTCCAGTCGGCCAGCGGTGCCACCGGCGGACTGACGGGGGCCGTCGGCGATGATTATGTCATCGGTGTCGGCGACGATGTCGTTGTGCAGTTCCAGGGCGCGACCAGCGACAGCAAGACCGTTCGCGTCAGCCGCGATGGCCGGCTGGTGGCCGGCGCGCTGCCACCGATCCCGGCGGCGGGGCGTTCGATCGGGGCGGTGCGGCGCGACCTGCAGGCAGCGACGCGGCGCACGCTTTTGGGTACCGAAGTTTATATCTCGCTGGGCTCGGTGCGGTCGGCGACGGTGTTCGTCGGCGGCGAGGTCGATCGGCCGGGCCAGTATAATCTGACGGCGCTGAGCGATGTCAGCGCGGCGCTGGCGCAGGCCGGCGGCGTGCGGCGCTCGGGCAGCTTGCGCAATGTCCGCATCGTTCGCGGCGGCAGCAGCATTTCGGTCGATCTTTACGGTTTGCTCGGCATCGGCAGCCCGCCTTCGGAGCGGTTGCGCGATGGTGATCGCATCATCGTGCCGGTGATCGGCGATACGGTGGCGATCGGCGGCAGCGTCTCGCGTCCCGGCATCTATGAAATCCGCAAGGGTTCGTCGCTGGGAACGCTGCTCGATTTTGCCGGCGGGGCTTTGCGGCCGCGCGGCAACCAGATCGCCATTAGCCGCATTACCGCCGATGGCAGCGAGCAATATATCCGCGCCGCGACGCTGGCGACCGCGCTGGTCCCCGGCGATGCCATCCAGTTGACCGGCGGCAGTGCCGGTGGCAGCACCGGGCGCGTCGTGCTGCGCGGCTTTGTCAGCAACCCCGGCGCGCGGGCGCTGGTTTCGGCACCGACGGTGCGCGACCTGCTCGGCGGCATCAACGACCTGAAATCGGATACTTACTTGCCGATGGCGGTGCTGGTCCGGCGCGATCTGGTAACGTCGTCGCGGGCGTTCGAGCCGGTCAACCTGTTGACGGCGTTGACGTCGCGGCCCGGAGTCGCTGGCTCGGTGGCGCTGCGCAGCGACGACCGGCTGTATGTCTTCAGCCGCGACGACGTGGATTTCCTCAACCGCACGCCGGTGCGGCGCGTCGTGCTGGGGCAGCGCAACACGCTGGCCGAATGCGCTTCGCTCGATCGGCTCGAAGCACTGGTGCGCGACAGCCAGACGACGCGCTTCAACGTTGTGACGCGAGCGGCGTTCATCGTCGAGCGCGGCGGCCAGAGCGAAATCGCGGCGACGGGGGGCAATCTTGGCACCGCCAGCGGCGGCGATGCGGCGCTGCGCACCGGCGATGACGATGTCGGGTTGCGGCGGCGGCCAGACGAAGCGCGGACGCGGCGCGACGAAGCGACGATGTGGCGAGACGAAGCGACGATGCGGCGCGACGAAGCGACGACGCGGCCCGACGACGAGGAAGAGCCGGTCTCGGAGCTTTCGAGCAAGGCGCGTTTGGCGGAAAGCCGCTGCCCCGCGGTGTTCGAGGAAGAGCCCGAACTGTTGCCGGTGCTGATCGAGAATGCGGTCGCTGTCGGCGGCGCGGTGCGGCGGCCCGGCGCCTATCCGGTGGCCGGCAGCGTCAGCGCCGCCGATCTTGCCTCGGTGGCCGAAGGCGTGTTGACGGCGGCGTCGGAGATCACGCTGGATGTGACGCGCGCCACCGGCAGCGCGGTCAGCCAGCAGCGGATCGCGGTCGATGGCTATCCGGCGGCGCTGGCGTCGACGCTGGTCAGGGCCGGCGACGATTTGCGCTTCAACGCCGCCCAGCCGCAGTTCGAACCCGGCGGCGTGCTGGTTTCGGGCGAGTTCAACCGGCCCGGCCTCTATTCGATCCGCAAGGGCGAGACGCTCGCCGAGCTGACGGCGCGGGCCGGCGGCCTGTCGCCGCTGGCCTATCCCTATGGCGCGATCTTCACTCGGCGTTCGGTCAAGGAATTGCAGCAGGAGGGCCAGCGTCGCACCAGTCGCGAGCTGACCAATTCGCTGCTGGCGGTGTCGGCGCGCAAGTCGGGTTCGGGCGACTCGCTGCTCGCCGGCCAGCGGCTGATCACCCAGCTGGCGACGGTGGAAGCGCCGGGGCGGGTTGTGGTGGAGGCCGATCCGCGCGTGCTGGCGTTGCGCTCCGATCTCGATACCGTGCTCGAAAGCGGCGATGCCATCGTCATGCCGAAGCGGCCGAATTTCGTGCTGGCGCTCGGCGATGTGTCGAACCCGGGGGCGTTGCAGTTCATTTCCGGCAAGTCGGTCGCCGATTATCTGCGCGAGACCGGTGGCCCCCAACGCAGCGCCGACAAGAGCCGGATTTTCGTCGTGCTGCCGAATGGCACGTCGCAGCCGATCGGCAAGCGCGGCTGGGGCCGTTCCGACACTGGCGTCGTGCCGCCGGGATCGACGATCATTGTCCCCAAGGACATCGATCCGCTGTTCAAGCTCGATCTTGCCAAGGATATTACGGGAATCGTCGGCGGCTTGCTGACCTCGGTGGCGACGCTGGCGATCCTGGCGACGCGGTGATCTAGAGTGCGTTTCGTTCAGTTGGAATCGAACGAGCCCTTAAGATATTTGATTTTCCGTGTTTTCTGAACCGTCAGATGAAGACATCTGACTGGAAAACACTCTAGCGCGATCAGGCGTCCTTGTAGAGCAGGGTCACGCTGATCCGCCGGTTGCGCGGGTCGCTGCGATCGGCGGGGTTGTAGGGATCGGTGTCGGCGACGCCCTCGATGCGGCGGAAGCGGCCTTCATCGACGCCAGTGGCCGACAAGGCGCGACGCGTGGCGTCGGCGCGCGCCGTCGACAGCGTCCAGTTGTTGGCACCGCCGCCAGGTCCCTTGTCGCCATAGGCGCGGGAATCGGTGTGGCCGCGCACGGTCAGGCGGTTGGGCGTGCCGTTGACGGCGTTGGCGACGGTGCGGACCATGGCCAGCGCTTCGGCGCTGAAGACGCTGTTGCCCATGCCGAACATTGAAAAATCGGCGCGTTCGACCATGTCGATGCGCATCCCGTCACGGGTGAGGACAAAGCGGATCTGGCCCTTGAGGCCCTTCAGCGTCGGATCGCCGGCCAGCCGTGCCGCGATGATGCGTGCGACCATGCGGAAGCGGGCTTCGTCGGCGGCGCGGCGGTTGCCGGGGTTGAGCTTTTTGTCCTGCGACGCGGTTTTGGCCTCCGCGGGGCCGCCGCCACCGCCGCCGGCCGCCGCCGACGGCTTTGGTCCGGTCAGCGTCGCGTGCGGCGCGATGCCTTCCTCCGCCTGCAGCGCGCGGCCGCCCATGATGCCGTTGGAACCGCCGGAGTTTTTCATCTGGATGATGGTCGGGGTGAAATAATCGGCGATGCCCTTGCGCTGGTTTTCGTCGGTAGCGCCGATGATCCACATCAACATGAAGAACGCCATCATCGCGGTGACGAAATCGGCATAGGCGATCTTCCAGGCGCCGCCGTGGTGGCCGGCGCCATGGCCCTTGGCCTTGCGGTAGATGATTTCCGGCTCGATGCGGAGTTCGGGTTTCATCGGGAAATACTCACTTTGCAGCCCGCAAACCGTCGAAAATCTCGGTGAAGCTCGGCTGGTTGGCGGGTCCGATGGCGGTGCGCGCGGCTTCGATGACAAGTGGTTGCGGCTGGCCTTTCAGGCTGGCGACGATAACCCGGCGGACGACGAGATAGATTTCGCCATCGGCGTCGAGCACCGCCTTCAACCGCGCCGCCGACGGGCCGACGATGCCGTAACTGAGCAAGACGCCAAGAAAGGTGCCGACGAGCGCCGAGCCGATCATGCCGCCGAGGATCGCCGGCGGCTGGTCGATCGATCCCATGGTCTTGATGACGCCGAGAACGGCGGCGACGATGCCGAGCGCCGGCAGCGCGTCGGACATGGTCTGCAGGCTTTCGACCGGCTTCAATGCCGCGGTGTGGTGGGTCTCGATGGCGGTGTCGATGACGTCCTCGACCGCGGAGGGTGACAGTGTTCCGGTCGAAACGACGAGCAGCCGCATCGAATCGGTGAGCAGGTGGAGGAACACCGGGTCCTTGAAGAACTGCGGATATTCGGCAAAAATGCTGCTCGATTTCGGGTCCTCGATATGCGGTTCGACGGCGACGGCGCCGTCGTTGCGGAACATCTTCATCAACCGCGCCGTCAGGAAGATCGCGGCGCTGTAATCGGCTTTCTTGTATTTTGGCCCCTTGACGATGGCGGCGAATCCGCCGCCCATCGCCTTGATTCCCTTGAGGTCGGTTCCAATCAATGTTGCCCCGGCGGCGGCACCGCCGATGATCAGCATCTCGTGCGGGAGCGCGTGGAGAACGACGCCGATGCTGCCCCCGGTTAACGCAAAGCCACCGAATACCATGACGATCAACACGACGAGGCCAATTACCGAAATCATGGAAGGTGTGTCTGCTCCCTTGACCGCGGCAGCGCGATGTTGACGTCACACCGGGAGTTACGGCGGAGCGGCGGGCGTGCTTAGAGCGTTTTCCAATCAAATGGCTTCA
>JANNJH010000432.1:0-2565 GCA_031405775.1 Sphingomonadales bacterium
CTGGTGCTGGCCATCATGGCCACCGAATCCAACTTCGATGCGAGCGCCGAATCGCCGAAAAGCGCCTTCGGCCTGATGCAGCTGATTCCCGGCACGGCCGCGCGCTTTGGCGCTCTTTCAACGGTTCTGTTCGCTCCGATAGTGGAAGAAGTTATATTCCGAGGGATTTTCCTTAACCGATGGACAACAAAGTGGAACATCAGAAGAGCCATCCTTCTCTCCTCGTTTTTCTTCGCTATCTTGCACCTAGGGGGAGGAGTGAGCGCCTTCTCACCCCCGAAGTTGGCCGTGCCATCCTGTTGCAATCGCCCCGATGTCTCGACCCGGTTTACGAAACTGCCTCCGTTTCCAGCATTGGACATATCGCCCATGGGCGCAAGCCAGCCAACAGATACGCGCGCAAGCCAGCCCTCAAATACGCGCGCAAGCGACCCGACCACCACGCGCGCCAGCAACGTTGTCACCCGGTTCGCCCCCTCGCCGACGGGTTTCCTTCATATCGGCGGCGCCCGCACGGCGCTGTTCAACTATTTGTTCGCCCGCCACCATGGCGGCCAGTTCCGGCTGCGCATCGAGGATACCGATCGCGCCCGATCGACCGATGCCGCCATCGCCGCGATCGTCGACGGGATGACATGGCTGGATTTCGAATGGGACGGCGAGATCGTCCATCAATTCGCCCGCGCCGCGCGTCATGCCGAGGTCGCGCACCAGTTGCTCGAAAACGGCCACGCCTATCGCTGCTATGCCACGCCCGAGGAACTGACCGCGTTGCGCGACGCCCAGCGCGCCGCCAAGCAGCCAATGCGCTATGACGGCCGCTGGCGCGATCGGCCCGCGAGCGATGCACCCGAAGCCGCGCCATTCGTAATCCGGTTGAAGGCGCCGCGAGAAGACTCTGTAACCATTGATGATCTTGTGCAGGGATCGGTGACGGTCGCCAATGCCGAACTCGACGACATGGTGCTGCTGCGCTCCGACGGCACGCCGACCTATATGCTCGCTGTGGTCGTCGACGATCACGACATGGGGGTGACCCACGTCATTCGCGGCGACGATCACCTCAACAACGCCTTCCGGCAACTGGCGCTGATCGGCGCGATGAACTGGCCGGTGCCGGCCTATGCGCATATCCCGCTGATCCACGGCGCCGATGGTGCCAAGCTGTCGAAACGGCATGGCGCATTGGGTGTCGACGCCTATCGCGACGAGATGGGGATGCTGCCCGAAGCGGTGGAGAATTACCTGCTGCGCCTCGGCTGGGGCCATGGCGATGACGAGATCATTGCCCGCGCGCAGGCGATCGCGTGGTTCGACCTGGGTGCCGTCGGTCGTGGCCCGGCGCGATTCGACATGAAGAAGCTGGAATCGGTCAACGGCCATTACCTGCGCGCCGCCGATGACGCGCGACTGGTCAGCCTGATCGAAGGCCGGGTTGTCGCCGGACTTGGCCGCGAACTGACCGCCAAGGATCGTGACATATTGCAGCGCAGCATGCCGGAACTCAAAAAGCGCGCCGCCAATCTTAATGACTTGGCGGCGGGGTCGCTATTCTTCCTTCGCACCCGCCCAATTCCGATGGACGATGGCGCGACCAAGCTGCTAGCGTCCGCCGCACCGGGGATTTTGGCTGAGGCGCGTTCGCGCTTTGCCGGCATCATCGATTGGACGGCGGCGGAACTCGAAGAACAGGCGCGGGCATTGGCGGAAGGTGCGGCCGTTAAGCTTGGCCAGGTGGCGCAGCCGTTGCGTGCGGCGGTAACCGGGTCATCCCAGTCGCCCGGACTGTTCGAGGTGATGGCGACACTGGGACGCGACGAGACATTGGGGCGCATCGATGACGCCCTCACGATAATACAAGCAAAAAGGGCAGACGCATGACGGGACCGGCACAGATTTCGCTCGACGGCGCTTCCAGGGACTATCCGGTGCTTTCGGGCTCGGTCGGGCCGGAAGTCATCGATATCCGCACGCTTTACGCCAACACCGGGCGGTTCACCTATGATCCGGGCTTTACCAGCACGGCATCGTGCGAATCAAAGCTGACCTATATCGATGGCGACGCCGGCATCCTGCTGCATCGCGGCTACCCGATCGACCAGCTTGCCGAACAGTCGAGCTTCCTCGAAACCGCCTATCTGCTGCTCAACGGCGAACTGCCGAGCAAGGCCGAGCACGACCAGTTCAAGCACACGATCTCGCGCCACACGATGGTCCATGAATCGCTCGCGACCTTTTATGGCGGCTTCCGGCGTGACGCCCATCCGATGGCGATCATGTGCGGCGTTGTCGGCGCGCTGTCGGCGTTTTATCACGATTCGACCGACATCCATGATCCGCGCCAGCGCGTCATCGCCAGCCACCGGCTGATCGCCAAGATGCCGACGCTCGCCGCAATGGCGTACAAATATGCCGTCGGCCAGCCGTTCGTGTACCCCGACAACTCGCTGTCGTTCACCGGCAACTTCCTGCGCATGACCTTCGGCGTCCCGGCCGAGCCCTATGTCGTCAATCCGGTCATCGAAGACGCCATGGAAAAGCTGATGATTCTACAGGCCGACCATG
>JANNJH010000433.1:0-3691 GCA_031405775.1 Sphingomonadales bacterium
CTGCGGCAGCGGCGCGGTGCCGCCGAAGTGCGGGAATTGCCGGCGGGTGAGGCTCCGGGGCGCGTGGCGGCGGAGTAGGCGCTCGGATGCCTCCGGCGGCGCTGTAGATGCCTCCGGCGGCTGGGGCCTTGGCCCCTGACCCCATTTATCGAAGCGATGCATTCGAACCGGACTTCACCGACCGGACGCTATCAACTGGGGTTTGGGGTCAAGGCCCCAGCCGCCGGAGGCCCTTAATCGCCTCTGTGTCGCGAGGCCTATTCGGGGAGCGTGGTCAGCGTCCGTTCGACTTGTGTCCACAGCGCGACGAGTGCGCGGGCGGCGGGTGACGCCGGGCTTTTTGCCAGCACCGGCAGGCGCGTTGCCGCCATGGCTTCGATGGCGGCGGCATAGGGGATGCACAGCCGGTCGGGCGTCGCGGCGATGGTGTCGCGGTGGAGTGACTTGCGGCGATCGACCATGGTGAACACCGGCAGCACGACCGGCGCGCTGCCCTTGTGGTGGCGCGCCAGATGTTCGAGCAACTGGTCATAGGCGCGCGCACTGAGCGGTGACGGCAGCATCGGCACGACGAGCAGGTCGACGGCGCGAAAGACCTGGTCGGCAAGCTCGGTCAGGCCGGGCGGGCAATCGAGGATGACGCGGTCATAGTCGCGCTCAAGGCCCTTGATCAGCTTTTTCAGGCGCTTGGTCTTTTCGTCCTCCACAAGTTGTTTTTCGAGGTGGCGCAGCGACTTGTCGGCGGGGAGCACGTCGAGATTGGCGAAATCCGACGCCTGGATCAGCGGCGAGAGTTCACCGCCGGCGATGCCCTTGCGCGCCGACACATCGTTGCGCGCCGTCAGCCGCAGGGTGTAGGTGGCGGCGCCCTGGGTATCGAGATCCCACAGCAAGGTGCGGCGTCCCGAAAGGCTGGCGGCGGCGTGGGCGAGATTGACCGCCAGGGCGGATTTTCCGACGCCGCCCTTGACGCTGAAGACCGCCAGGCTGCGCATGGTCAGGCGGCCAGGGCGTAACGCAGACGGTCGCGGATGGCGCGCACCGCGGCGCGGTCGATGCCAGCGACCGGGGCGCCGATGTTTTCGGTGGCGATGGCGGGAGCGAGCGCTGCCGGGGCGCTGCTGTCCGCCGGAACGTTGGCCTGTGGCGCGGTAACGCGCGTGGCCTTTGGCGCGGTAACGCGCTCGGCGGGGCGAGCCGCACCTCGGGCGCCGCTGTCGGCGCCGGCGAGCAGCAGCTTGGCGCCGCGGATGGTCAGGCCCTGGTCATGGAGCATGCCACGGATGGTTTCGAGCAACGCCATGTCCGCCGGGCGGTAATAGCGACGGTTGCCAGCGCGCTTCAGCGGTTGCAGTTCCGGGAAACGCGTTTCCCAGAAGCGCAGGACGTGCTGCGGGACGCCAACGACCTCCGCGGCCTCGCTGATGGTGCGAAAGGCGCGGTCCGATTTGTCGGTTATGGTCGCGGACGTCGCCATGTTCAGGATGTGCCGCCAGCGGGTTTGTTGATGGCTTCGCGCAGCAACTGGCTGGGGCGAAAGGTCAGCACGGTGCGCGGTTCGATCGGGACTTCGACGCCGGTCTTGGGGTTGCGGCCGATGCGCAGGCCCTTGTTACGGAGCACGAAGCTGCCGAAGGACGAAATCTTGACGTTGTCGCCGGCGACCAGCGCATCACCGATACGGTCGAGAACGGTTTCGACCAGTGCTGCGGATTCGGCGCGCGACAGGCCGATTTCATTGTGAACGGCGTCCGAAAGATCGGCGCGCGTCAGGCTGCCCGCGGCGATGCTCGACGTTTCTGCTTTTGTCATTTTCTCATTCCCCCACTCCCGAGAACACTCCCGAGAATCCAGACACTAAGGACAATTGCGTCATATCGCCTCGCAAGCAAGACTTTCTTTACCAGCGGACTTCACCAGCGGACTGCGGCGGCACCCCAAGTGAAGCCGCCGCCCATGGCTTCCAATAGCAGCAAATCATTGGGTTTGATACGTCCGTCGCGAACCGCGACGTCGAGCGCCAGCGGCACCGAAGCCGCCGACGTGTTGGCATGGCGGTCGACGGTGACGATGACTCGCTCGATCGGCAAGTGGAGTTTGCGCGCCGTGGCTTCGAGGATGCGCAGATTGGCCTGGTGCGGGACCACCCAGGCGACATCGGCGACCGACAGCTTTGCTGCGGCAAGCGTTTCGGTCATGACGCTGGCGAGGTTGGTGACGGCGTGGCGGAAAACCTCGCGGCCCTTCATGCGCAGCTTGCCGGTGGTGCCGGTCGAACCGGGGCCGCCATCGACGTGCAGCAGGTCGTTGTAGCGACCATCGCTGTGCAGGCGATGCGCCAGTATGCCGCGATCGGCCGGGGTGCCGGCGCCCTGTTCGGCGCGCAACACGACGGCGCCGGCGCCATCGCCGAACAGCACGCAAGTGCCGCGATCTTCCCAATCGAGGATGCGCGAAAAGGTTTCGGCGCCGATGACCAACGCCGTGCGATGGGCGCCCGAGGTCAGCATCGCATCGGCGATGGACAGCGCGTAAAGGAAGCCCGAACAGACGGCGGCGACGTCGAAGGCGACGCCGTGAACCATGCCGAGCTTGTGCTGGATGACGGTGGCGCAGGCCGGAAAGGTCTGGTCAGGGGTGGCGGTGGCGACGATGATGAGATCGACATCAAAGGCGGCTATCCCGGCGCTTTCCAGTGCGTTGCGGGCGGCGGCTGATCCAAGGTCTGAAGTGAATTCACCCTCGGCGGCGATATGGCGCTGCTTGATGCCGGTGCGTTCGACGATCCATTCGTCGCTGGTATCGACGCGCGCGGCAAGCTCGGCGTTGGAAAGGATGCGGTCCGGCAGATAGCTGCCGGTGCCGATGATGCGTGCCCTGATCATTTTCTGGCTATCACTTGGCCGCGGCGGCGGTGACGGCGTCGGGCCGGTGCGCGCGGAAATTGGCGAGATCTTGTGAAATGCGGGTCCCGACGTTGTCGGCGATCAGGTCGTGCGCGACGCCGATGGCATTGGCGATGCCGCGGATGTTCGCCGAGCCATGGCTTTTGACGACAAGGCCGTTGAGCCCGAGGAAGACCGCGCCATTATGGGCGTTGGGATCAAGATGCGCGCGCAACGCCCGCAGCGCGCCGCGCGACAGCAAATAGCCAAGTTGCGTCAGCCACGACGAGCGGAAGGCATTGGCCAGCAGGCCGGTGACCAGCTTGGCGGTGCCCTCGGCGGTTTTCAGCGCGATATTGCCCGAAAAGCCATCGGTGACGATGACATCGACATTGCCCTGGCCGATCTTGTCGCCTTCGACAAAGCCTTCGAAGCTCATCGGCAGATGGGCGCCGCGCAGCAGCGTCGCGGCATCGCGGATCTCGTCGGTGCCCTTCAGATCTTCCTCGCCGATATTGAGCAAGGCGACGCGCGGGCGTTCGAGCCCAAGCACGGTGCGCGCGAAGGCGGCGCCCATGACGGCGAACTGGACAAGATTTTCGGCGTCGCATTCGGTGTTGGCGCCGAGATCGAGGACGACCGAATCATTCTTGAGCGTCGGCAGCAGCGCCGCCAGCGCCGGTCACTCTTGAGGATCTCATATGGGCGATGAATAAGTATAAAAATCGAATTAATAAAGATATGGTGTACGTTGGTAAATTGGTTCAGTTTCGGTAAAAATAAATCGGTATTTGGTATTTCAATAG
>JANNJH010000434.1:0-2110 GCA_031405775.1 Sphingomonadales bacterium
CCTGCTTGCCGCGGCGGCGATGATCGCCCTTCCGGCGCTTGCCGCCGACATCACCGGTGCCGGTGCGTCCTTTCCGGCGCCGCTTTATGCAAAATGGGGCTCGGCCTACAAGGCTGCCACCGGCAATACGCTCAACTACCAGTCGATCGGTTCCGGCGGCGGCCAGACCCAGATCAAGGCGCGCACCGTCGATTTCGGCGCCACCGATGATCCGATGAAGTACGAAGACATTGTTGCGAACGGCCTCGTGCAGTTCCCCGCCGTGATCGGTTCGAATGTGTTGATCGTCAACCTGCCCGGTGTCGCCAACAACCAGCTGCGCCTGACGCCAGCTGTCATCGCCGCCATCTACCAGGGCAAGATCAGCAAGTGGAACGATCCGGCGATCGCGTCGATCAACCCCGGCGTCAAGCTGCGCGCGATGCCGATCACCCCGGTCTATCGTTCCGATTCGTCGGGCACGACGGCGATCTTCACCAATTATCTGACCAAGACCGCCGGCAACTGGGCGCTGGGCGCCGGCAAGACCATCAGCTGGCCGACCGGCCAGGGCGGCAAGGGCAATGACGGCGTTGCCGGCAACGTCAAGAACACCGTCGGCGGCATCGGTTATGTCGAATATAATTATGCCGCGGCGAACAATCTGACGACGACCAAGTTGAGCAACGCCGCCGGCGTCTTCGTCGATCCGACCCCGGCATCGTTCAACGCCGCCGCGGCGCAGGCCGATTGGGCCAACGCCAAGCACGGCGTCGTCAACATGCTGGCGCTGCCCGGTGCCGGCACCTGGCCGATCGTCAGCTCGACCTATATCCTGGTGCCGGCCAAGCCGGCCGATCCGGCGAAGACCAAGGCGGCGCTGGCCTTCTTCGACTGGAGCTTTGCCAACGGCGACAAGCTGGCGGCGCAACTGGGCTATATCCCGTTGCCGGAGATCGCGGTAAAGCAGGCCCGGGCGACCTGGGCCGGGGTCCGCGGCGTTTCGATGGCGAAGTAAGGATATTGCAGGGCGGGGCGGGGGCCGTTACCCCGTTCCGCCAGCTTGCCGGATTTTCATGAGCGACAACGCGTCTTCCCTCGCCACGACGACCACGGCCTTGTCGCCGCTGACCCGGCGCGGCCGTGGCGGCGGCGCCGAGCGGCTTTTCGGCGGGCTGGTCACCGGCACTGGCGTGGTCGTGCTCGGGTTGCTGGGTGCGATCATCCTGATGCTCGTCGTCGGGGCCTGGCCGGCGCTGACCCACTTCGGCCCGGCCTTTTTCTGGAACCCGGTGTGGGATTCGGTGAACGACGAATACGGCGCCGGCATCATGATCTATGGCACGCTGGTCAGCTCGCTGCTGGCGCTGGTGATCGCCGTGCCGCTGTCGATCGGCATCGCCTATGCCTTGACCGAAATCGTGCCGGCGCCGCTGCGCCGGTCGATCGGCATCGTCATCCAGCTGCTCGCCGCGATTCCGTCGATCATCTATGGCATGTGGGGGTTCTTCATCCTCGCGCCGTGGCTGGCCGAACATTTCATCCTCGATGTCGCCGACGCGGTGGTCGATGTGCCGATCCTCAACAAGATCCTCGATTATGGTTCGGGCAACAGCCTTTTCACCGCCGGGCTGGTGCTGGCGGTGATGATCCTGCCGCTGATCACCGCGATGTTCATCGAAGTGCTGGGTGCGACGCCGGTGGTGCTCAAGGAATCGGTCTATGGCCTTGGCGCCACGCGCTTCGAAGTCATCCGCTACGTCGCGCTGCCCTATGGCAAGCGGGCGATGATCGGCGCGGTGATGCTCGGGCTTGGCCGCGCGCTTGGCGAGACCATGGCCGTCACCTTTGTTATCGGCAACGCCACCCGGCTGTCGCCATCGATCTTTGCCCAAGGGTCGACGATTTCATCGACGATCGCCAATGAATTCAACGAGGCGGGCGGCGACTCGCTCAAGCTTCACGCCCTGCTCGGGCTGGGGCTGACGCTGTTCATCATCTCGTTCCTGGTACTGACGATTTCGCGGCTGCTCGTCGGCCCGCGGACGGAGCAGTGATATGAGCCTGCGTCACGCCCGCCGCAAACTGACCGACCGACTGGTCGCGATCATCGCCAGCGCCGCCGCGCTGC
>JANNJH010000435.1:0-3019 GCA_031405775.1 Sphingomonadales bacterium
TCGTTGATCCGATCCAGCACGGTCTCCGCCACCAGAACGCTCGAAAGGGCAGGGCGGGCATAAAGCCCCTCTCGCGTCTGTTGCGCAAGGTCTCCACGCGAGAAAAACGCGTTGAGCGCATTCTCATAACTCGGAGTGGCCGGTAGCGCCTTCCCCGACAATTGCTCGTTGATCGTCCCAGCCCCAAAACCGCCGCAGGGCATAAGCGTTATCTGCGGTGGGGGTTGAATAGGGTGGCCGCGATGATAAAGATCTTTGAGCACGGATCCAGATTGCTTGTAAAACGCCTCAAGGTACGACAAGCCGCCGTACATTTGATCGGTATCCACCACGTGGGCCGAAAATGAATCTCTTATCGCGCCGCTTAAGAACATCGTGTTAATGTGGTGCAACATCTCTTGGCCGGTTCCGCCTACGGCGACGGAGGTCGCCTTCGCGACGCCGCGCGTGTCGCCTCTCCCGCAGCCGTAGGCGACGCCTTCGCGTCAACCGGGAGAGGGGGGCTATCGATTCCGCATAAGTGAAAGCGACCCTAGGCACCGAAGGCGTCAGGCTTCGGTTTTCGCGAAAGGCTTAAGCCTCGGTCTTGACCGGACGCGGCAGGCGCTTTTCGACGATACGCGCCGACTTGCCCGAACGGCCACGCAGATAATAAAGCTTGGCGCGCCGCACGACACCGCGGCGGACGACTTCGATGGCATCGATGCTCGGCGAGTAAAGCGGGAAAACGCGCTCGACGCCTTCACCGAACGAAATCTTGCGAACCGTGAACGACGAACCCATGCCGCGATTCGAGCGGGCGATGCAGACGCCTTCGTAATTCTGGACGCGGGTGCGTTCGCCTTCGACGACGCGGACGCCGACCTTGAGGGTGTCGCCGGCGCGGAACTGCGGAATGGCGCGCTTTTCGGTCAGCTTGGCAATATTTTCGGCTTCGAGTGTCTGGATGAGATTCATCTCATTCCTCCTTCTTCTTGTATCGCGCGCCAGAGGGCGGTTGACCCGCGGCGTCGGAGTGACGCTGCCAAAGGTCTGGCCGCCGTAGCCGTGTGTCCTGTTCGGACCGCGCCGACCGCCATGCGGCGATCTTCGCGTGATCCCCCGATCGCAACACTTCGGGGATCGCAAGGCCTTCCCAAACGGGGGGCCTTGTATAGTGCGGGTGTTCGAGAAGGCCGCTTTCGAAGCTTTCGTCCACACCGCTCAAGGCCGCGCCCATTACACCGGGAAGCAAGCGCACGCAAGCATCGAGCAGGACGATCGCCGCAACCTCGCCGCCCGACAGGATATAGTCGCCGATGCTGACTTCCTCGATGGCGCGGCCCGCGAACAATCGTTCGTCGAAGCCTTCGAAGCGTCCGCACAACAAGGTCACCCCCGGCCCGGCGGCGAGCTCGCGGACGCGCACCTGTGTCAACGGCCGCCCACGCGGCGTCATGGCGAGGATCGGGGTGCCGTTCGCCGTGCCGTCGATCGCCGCCGCCACGACATCGGCGCGCAACACCATCCCCGGCCCGCCGCCCGCCGGCGTGTCATCGACGCTGCGGTGCTTGTCGGTGGCGAAATCGCGGATGTTGCGGGCGGAAAGCGACCAGATGCCGTCTGCCAGCGCCTTGCCGGCAAGGCTCTGCCCGAGCGGGCCCGGAAACATCTCCGGGTAGAGGGTGAGGAGGGTGGCCGACCAAGTCACCGTCTCCACCGGACAATCAACGCGGCTGCAATACCACCTTCGACGTAGGAGACCGTGGCCGCGATCAGTCCGAAAAATGCGGCCCACGCCATCATGGCGCACGCATCGACGCCGCATTCCGAATTCGGCGATGTCAGCGCGTCTGCAAATATCCATAGGCACGGAATTGCCAGAAGCGTCGGAAGCGGCGATGCCGCGATAGCGACAACTCGCCCTGACGACCAAGCAGGTCGGGAATCGATCAACCAGGAGGCGATAGCAATCGAACTCGTGAGTGCGACAAGTACGACGCGCAAAAGCACGACCGCGTTGCTCACGCCGCCGTCCAGTTTTCGACCTTCAAACCCGGTACATCGGCATAATGCCTGACATTATCCGTCACCAGGATCAGGTCGTGCGACAGCGCGTGCGCGGCGATCAGGCGATCATAGCTTGCCCGCCGGAACGGCAGCGTGCCGTACGCCAGCGCCGCTTTATAGTCGAAATCGAGGATCGGCACCTCTTCGACAAAGGCGCGTAGCTGCTCGACCGGCGGCGGCTTGTTGTTGAGCGAGCCATAGACGACTTCGGCATAGGCCACGGCAGACGTCACGAGGTCGCCTTCATCGCACGCTGCGGCGCGGGTCACGATACCAGCGCTTGTGTTGAGAACGAGTGCGATGATGACGTTGCTGTCGAGCAGATATTTCACATGCCATCCGAACCGGGGGCCTGGTCCCAGAGCAGCGCGCGCTCCTCGAACAGCCGGCCCTCATCCGTGATGAAGTTCAGGTCCTGCGCCGAACCCGCGACCTTGGCGATGTTGAACTTGCGTTTCGGCGGGTTGATCGGCTGAAGCGACAAATACTCGCCATCCTCGATCGTCAAATCCATTTCCATGCCGGCCGAAAGCTTCGTACCGGCGGGAATGCGCACCGCCAGCGAGTTGCCCGACTTGAAGACCTTGGCGCGGTAGTGTTTTTTGTCCGCAGGCTTCAGCCACGGCATTGAGCCAAATACCCGACGCAGCCCGGTCTGCCGGTCGCCGGCTTCCGAATCGTCTTGCTGAGATTGGCTCATCTCACCCTCCGTATCTACGTCGTGTATATACTAAAGCAGCCACTCCGGGTCAACCACCACCGTGTCGCCAACGTGCGGCACCGCCGGCGCGCGAAACGGCAGCATCGCCGTCTTGCCGTCGAGCAAGGTGATTTCAAGGATGTCGCCGGCGTTGAAATTCTCGATCGCCGTCACCGTGCCGACCGCATCACCAGCGATCGTCACCACCGGCAACCCGATGATGTCGGCGTGATAATATTCGCCCTCGGCCAGCGGCGGCAGGCTGGCGCG
>JANNJH010000436.1:0-1275 GCA_031405775.1 Sphingomonadales bacterium
GGGCCCCGCCCGCCCCCCCCCCCAACCACACGGATGCAGTGCCGCTTGGTTGGTTGGGGGGGGGCGCGGGCTGGCACCGTGATCATCACAGGCTGAAGTCCTCGCCAAGATAGACCCGGCGCACCGTTTCATCGGCGACCAGCGCTTGCGGCGTGCCTTCGAACAACACCCGGCCATCATAGATGATGCAGGCGCGATCGACGATTTCCAGCGTCTCGCGGACATTATGATCGGTGATCAGCACGCCGATGTCGCGGTCGCGCAGCTGCACCACCAGCGCCCGGATATCGGCGATCGAGATCGGGTCGATGCCGGCAAAGGGTTCGTCGAGCAGCATGATCGACGGGTGGGCGGCCAGCGCCCGGGCGATTTCGCAGCGCCGCCGTTCACCGCCCGAAAGCGCCATCGCCGGGGCGTCGCGCAACCGGGTGATGTTGAATTCGCCGAGCAGCGATTCGAGCCGCGCGGCGCGGGTGGCCTTGTCGGGTTCGGCGACTTCGAGCACGGCGAGGATATTCTGTTCGACGGTCATGCCGCGAAAGATCGAGGTTTCCTGTGGCAAATAGCCGAGCCCGAGCATGGCGCGGCGGTACATGGGCAGCCCGGTAATGTCGTGGCCATCGAGCAGGATGCGCCCCGAATCGGGCATGGCGAGGCCCATTATCGAATAAAAGCACGTCGTCTTGCCGGCGCCGTTCGGCCCGAGCAGCCCGACGACCTCGCCGCGGCGCACCGACAGCGACACGTCGCGCAGCACGACGCGCTTGTCATAGCGTTTGCCGATGCCGTCGACCGACAGGCCGCGGGCAACGCCGACATGCGCCGCGGCGCGCTCGGCGGAGCGGTCGTGACCATTGGCGATGTCGTCGATGCTGATCGTTTCGGTGTCGGCCATTTCTGCTCCCGCCGGGCAAATCCGCACCGGTTGGCGCGAACTTTGCATGACGGGGCGAATCTAACGCGAACGGCGCGCCTTGCAAGGGGCAGAACGCTCCAAAAGCGTTGTAATCCGGGTGTCGTGTGCCGGTTGTGCGTTTGCGGCGGCGACGCAAGGCGCCTCCGGCGGGCAGGGGGCGACCCCTTGGCAACCCGCTTTGTTGGGTTGCACATCGTTCGGCGAGCGTTGAAACGCGGCGCATGACGATCACGCCCCTCTCCCTTGAGGGGAGAGGCGAGAGACGCCGCTCCAGCGACGGAGGTCGCATCCGCTCCAGCGACGGAGGTCGCATCCGCTCCAGCGACGGAGGTCGCATCCGCTCCAGCGACGGAGGTCGC
>JANNJH010000437.1:0-13265 GCA_031405775.1 Sphingomonadales bacterium
GGCCGCCGGCATACCCTACGTCGAGCAGGCGGTCAGCTACCTCATCGAGCACTGCTACAAGCCGCGCAACCTGGAGATGAGGGCCTGCCACCCGCGCGACCTGTTGCAGCTGGTGCGCGATGCGGCCAATCTGCTCCTCGAGCAGCTTGATCTGCGTGCTGACCGCCGATTGGGAGCGGTTCAGCGTTTCAGCCGCCTTGCGGAAGCTGGACGTCTCCGCAACCACGACAAAAATCTGGATCGCTTTCAGGTTGTACATTGGACCGCAGGCATGAACCCGCAAGCCGCCTGTGTCCAGCGGCTCGCCACGCCTCTCGGCGTCGGCACAATGCCTTCGCCAGCCGTCAACGCCCGGCGGTATCGGCGGCCTTTGCCCTCAAACCGGCTTGGCCAGGGCGCGCCGCAGGGCATCCGTTGCATCGCGCTCGAAACGTTGCGCGACCGCGGCGCCGGCGATGAGGTTGAAGCCGTGATAGGCGCCGGCATAAACGTGCAGTTCGGTGGCGACGCCCGCCGCGATCAACCGCCGCGCAAAGGCGATATCCTCGTCGGCGAACAGGTCGATCGCACCGGTGGCCACGAATGTCGCTGGCAATCCGGCAAGCATTTGCGCGCGACCGGGTGCCGCATAGATCGAAATTTCGCCGCCGGCCGCACTGCCAAGATAGCAGGACCAGCCGAAACAATTGGCTTCGATCGGCCAGACAAAATGCCCGGCGCTGGCCTGCGCTTGCGTGCGGTCGTCGAGCATCGGATAAATCAACAACTGGAAGGCGATAGCTGGCCCGCCGCGATCGCGCGCCAGCAACGACAGACCCGCCGCCAGCCCACCCCCGGCGCTGACGCCGCGAACGGCGATCCGCGCCGGGTCGATGCCGAGCGCGGCGGATTGACCGTGCAGCCACAGCAACGCTGCGAAACAGTCTTCGAGTGGCTGCGGGAACGCCGCCTCGGGGGCCAGCCGATAATCGACCGACAGGATGACGACATCGAGATCGAGCGACAGCGCCCGCATCGCCGGATCCTCGCGTTGGGCGCTGCCGGCAACGAAGCCGCCACCATGGAGGTTGAGAATCGCCGGGCGATCACCATCGCCCAAAGGGCGGTAAAGCAGCCCTGCAACATCGGGCTGTCCGGGCGGGCCGGGGATGGCGACCGCTGTAATCGACAGGCCGTCCGGCGCCGGTTCGGGCGGGGTGCCGGCGAGCATGATGCGCGCTTGCGGCAGTGTTTCAGCCGACAGATCTCCCAGGCTGGGGAGTTTCGCCAGTGCCGCGCGTAGATCGGGGTCGACAAGAGCGATTAGGTCGGCTGCCACCGCGTTCATTTGCCCGCCGGCAGTGCGTAGGCGACCACCGAGTCGCCGAGTTGCGACCGCAAAAGCGCATGGCCCCCGGCGGCGATCACCACGAACTGGCGGCCGGAGCGCGGCGACCTGTACGTCATCGGCGTTGCCTGCCCGCCGGACGGCAAGCGCGACTGCCACAATTGCCGACCGCTATTGACGTCGAACGCCCGGAAACTCTTGTCCTGGCTGGCGCCGATGAAGACCAGCCCCGAAGCGGTTGTCATGGAGCCGCCGAAGTTCGGCATGCCCATTTCCAGCGGCAGCCCTGAAGCGATGTTGAACGGCCCGGTGTCGCGCGTCGAACCGAACGGCCGTGACCACAGCAGCGTGCGCGTCGTCAGGTCGATGGCGTGCAATTTGCCATAGGGCGGTTTGTTGCACGGCGTCTGCAGCGGCGATTCGAGGCCGCTGAGCAGCACGCCCCAGGGGGTTCCGGCCTGGGGTTGCGGCACCGCGAAATCATGGGAATAATTCTTGTCCTTCGAACTGTTCAACCGACGGTCGGTTTCGGCGCGCGGGACCAACTGGATGATGGTTCCGTAGTTCATCGAATTGACCAGCATGATATTCCGGGTCGGATCGATGGTGACACTGCCCCAGTTCACGCCGCCACCGATGCTGGGATAGATCAGCGAACGATCTTTGCCGGGTGGCGTCATCGGACCATCATAGCGCAATTTGCGGAACGAAATCCGGCACCACAGCTGATCGAGCGGCGTCAGCCCCCACATATCGGCTTCGGTGAGCGGCGCGCCGCTCACCGATGGCAACCCGGTCGAAAACGGCTGGGTTGGCGCCAGCGGCTCGACCGCACCGCGCTGCGGCACCTTGCGCTCCTCGACGCGGGCAAGCGGCGCCCCGGTGCGGCGATCGAGCATGAACAGCTCGCCGCGCTTGGTCGCCTGTATCAAGGCCGGCACCTGCTGGCCACCGGCGGTGACATCGAGAAGCGTCGGCTGCGCCGGGACATCATAGTCCCAAAGATCGTGGTGGGTTGTCTGGAATGACCAGCGAACAGCGCCGGTTTCGGCATCGAGCGCCACGACGGAGCTGCCGTATTTCTCGGAAAGCGGTGTGCGCAGAGCGCCATAATGGTCGGGGCTGGCGTTGCCGGTGGGCAAATAGACCAGACCGAGCGCCTCGTCGCCGCTCATCGGTGCCCAGCTGTTCGGCGAACCGCGCGAATAGCTTTCGCCGGCGCCGGGCTCGCCGGTCTGGCCCGGTCGACCCGAATCCCATGCCCAGGCGAAACGCCCGGTGATGACGTCGAAAGCCCTGACGACGCCAGACGGCACGTCGGTCTTTTGATTGTCCGCGACCCAACCGCCGAGCACGATCCTGCCGCGCACGATGACCGGTGCCGAGCTGACATAGTAGAAACCCGGCTCGACCAGTCCCATTCCGGCGCGAAGGTCGACGATTCCGGCCTTGCCGAAGGACGGACACGGCCGGCCGGTGAGCGCATCGAGCGCGATCAGGCGCGCGTCGAAGGTGGCGCTGATGATCCGCTGCGGGCAGTCGGCGGCGGTGGGCGCGCTGTAATAGGCAACGCCGCGGCAGGTGGTGACCCGCGACGCCCCGGTCGCATCGACCTTGGGATCGAAGCGCCAGCGTTCCTTGCCGGTCTCGGCGTCGAGCGCGATGACGATATTGGTCTGGGTGCACAAATACACCGTATCGCCGATCATGATCGGCGTTGTCTGCAACGGACTTTTTTCGCCGGTCTGCGCAACGCCGGTATGGTAGATCCATGCCTGTTGGAGGTGCGAGACATTGGCCGGGGTAATCTGCGCAAGCGGCGAAAAGCGGTCGCCGCCGAGGCTGCGGCCATAATTTGGCCACTCGCCCGCAACGCCATCGGGCGTGCCCGCAACACCATCGGGCGCGATCGCAATGCTGCCCGCCGTGCGGTTGCCAGTCACATAGTCAACGGGCTTGAGCGCTATCCCGGCGACGACAACCAGTGACAGCGCGGCGATTCCGGCCGCCGCCAGCGGCGCGCGGCCGCCGAGGCCCCGCCGGATCGCCGGCAACGCGAACAGCAGCCCCAGCACCGCTGGCGCGATGATCCGCGGAGCAAGCGCCCAGCCATCGGCGCCAGCTTCCCACAGCGCCCAGCCAAGGGTCGCCAGCAGGAATACCGCGTAAAGCAGCGCACCGCGCGCATCGCCGCGCCAGACCAGCACACCCGCGGCAACGACCGCGAGGCCGCCAACCAGATAATAGGGCGATCCCGACAAAGCGATCAGCTGCGCGCCGCCCCAGAGCACCGCGGCACCGATCAACACGAGCAGCGCGGCGAGCCCGCGGCGCGCGATCATTCCCGTATTGCTGGTCTTGGCCATGACGTTCCCCGCCGCTCGTGCTGCTGCATTCGACCGCGTTGGATCAGAGTCCAAGGCCCCCGTCGACGGCGATCTCGGATCCCGTCAGGTAGCTCGACAGGTCCGACGCCAGGAACGAGGCGATCTCGGCGACATCCTCGACCGTGCCCATCCGGCCCAAGGGCACCGCCGCCTGAAACGCCACCAGCGCTTCGGGCGAATGGTCATCGAGCATCGGCGTGTCGACCAGCCCGGGATGGATCGAGTTCACCCGAATTTTAAACTCGGCCAGTTCGCGTGCAGCGCATTGGGTCATGCCGCGCGCCGCCCATTTGGTGCCGCCATAGGCGATCATGCCGGGGTAACCGCGCATGCCGGCAGCCGAAGAAATGTTGATGATCGAACCGCCGCCGGCTGCCGTCATCGCCGGGATGACCGCCTTGATGCCAAGAAACACGCCCAGCATGTTGACGCGATAATGCAGGTCGAAGGATTCGAACGTCGTATCGACGATGTTGCCAGGCTGGAAAACCCCGGCATTGTTGACCAGCACATCTACCCTGCCAAAGCGCGCCACCGCGGCGTCGACGACGCCGCGCCAATTGGCCTCGTTGGCGACATCATGGACCATGAAGATCGCGGCGTCGCCAAGCGCCTGCGCCACTTCCGCGCCGGCCGGGTTGATATCGGTCAGGACGACGCTGGCGCCTTCGGCGACGAAACGCCGCGCCTCATGGGCTCCCTGTCCCCGGGCCGCGCCGGTGATGATGATGACTTTTCCGTCCAACCGCTTCGACATGATCGAGTTCCTCCTGCGCTTCCGTCCCCGCCGCCAGGCTTAGCGTGCGGTGTAGCCGCCATCGATGACCAGTTCGGCACCGGTGACGAAGCGCGACTCGTCCGACGCCAGATAGAGCGCGCCGAAAGCGATATCGTCGGGTTCACCAAGATGGCCGATCGGCTGCAGATTATCGTAGAATTTGCGGCCTTCCTCGGCGTCGCCGAATCGGGCGATCGACTGTTCGAGCAATGGCGTCCGGATGAAGCCCGGGTGGATGGTGTTGACCCGGACATTGACCCGGTCCTGCGCGCAGGAAAGCGCGACCGACTTGCTGTAAAGGCGGACGCCGCCCTTGGACGCATTGTACGACGCGATGCCGGGCTGGCCGACGATTCCGAGAACCGACGAAATGTTGATGATGCTGCCGGCGACCGGCGCGGTCTTCATCATCAACGCCAGTTCGTGTTTTGTGGCGAGGAACGTGCCTTCAAGGTTGATACCGACGATGCGACGCCATTCCTCAAGGGTGGTTTCGGTCGGGAACGAAAGTTTTGAAACCGCGGTCCCGGCGCAATTGACGGCAATGTTGAGGCCGCCGAAACGCGCCTCGATCGACGCCATCAGCGCAATCCAGCTGCTCTCGTTAACGACGTCGAGATGGGCGTATTCGGCCGCCCCTCCCGCTGCCCGGATCTCGGTGACGACCTTGGCGCCAGGCGCGTCATTGAGATCGACGAGCATCACCTGCGCACCTTCGGCAGCGAGCAGCCGCGCGCAAGCAGCGCCGATTCCACTCGCGGCTCCGGTAACAAGCGCGACTTTTCCGCTGACACGACCCATCAGTTTTCCTTCCCCAAGGCGTTAACGGCTTAGAGGCGGGCCGGCGCCCGCTCAATCAGATTATTCGGATCGACAGGTGTGTTTTTGCGGACAATCGATCAGCCCCCGAGCATGTTACCCAACGTTGGTCGCACATTAATCGGCAAAACCAAACCGATATGTGGATTTATCCATTTGTCTAGATTTTCACCGATGCATACGGTCGGCCTTCCTTTCGCGAACGTGGCAGCGAGGCATTCATGACGGCACCACTTGAAGGACTGCTTGTCCTGGATCTGACCCGCAACCTTGCGGGGCCCTTTTGTACCATGATCCTGGGCGACCTTGGCGCCCGCGTCATCAAGGTCGAACGACCGGGTGTGGGCGACGACACGCGCGAATGGCGGCCCCCGAGCTGGGGCAACACCAGTTCGCTGTTCCTGGCGATCAACCGCAACAAGGAAAGCATCACCGTCGACATCGACACGCCCGGCGGCGCCGAGGTCATCCGACGCCTTGCCGCGCGCGCGGATATCATCGTCGAGTCCTTCCGCGGTGGCAGCCTTGCCAAGAAGGGCTTTGGTTTCGACGACATCAAGGCACTGAACCCGCGCATCGTGTATTGCTCGCTCAGTGCCTTCGGGGCGCGCGGCCCGCACAGCGATCGCCCCGGCTATGATGCGCTGATCCAGGCCTATTCGGGCATCATGAGCATAACCGGCGAACCCGGCCGCTCCGCCGTCCGCGTCGGGCCGTCGATAATCGACATGGGCTCGGCACATTGGGCGGCGCTCGGCATCCTCGCCGCGCTCCGCCTGCGTGACCAGACCGGCGAGGCGCAGTTGGTCGAAACCAGCCTGCTCGAAACCGGCGTCAGCTGGATGTCCTATTTCGCTGCGGCCTATTTCGCCGACGGCACCATCGCCGGCCCCAGCGGCGCCCGCCACGGCTCCATGGCGCCCTATGAAGACTTTGCCGCCCGCGACGGACTGATCTACGTCGCCGCTCCCAACCAGGCGTTGTTTATCACGCTGTGCAAGGTGCTCGATCTTCCCGACGCCGTAACGAACCCGATGTTCCAGAGCAATTCCAGCCGTCTGGCCAACCGCGACGCGTTGCACGACCTGATCGAGAGCCGGCTCAGGACTGACGATTGTGCCGTCTGGGAAGCCCGGCTTCTCAAGGCCGGCATCCCGTGTTCGCGCATGCAGACCATCGACGAAGTCGTCCGCGACCCCCAGGTCGAAGCGCTCGGCCTGATCCGCAATTTCAACCACCCCGACGTCCCCGACTATCGCCTCGTCGACCATCCCGTGTCGTACAATGGCGTGCGGGCGTTCCGTACCGATCCCGCCCCCGACCTCGGCCAGCACACGCAAACGGTCCTGCGCTCGCTGGGCTTTGGCGACGACGAGATCGCCGCCATCGTCGAGCCGGCGCCCGGCAAAGCCGACGCGGCCTGAGTGCCCGAGATGTACACCGGCCCGATCATCGATACGTTCCTGCACGGTCCCTGGATCGGCCCCGATGCCGCGACCGGCCCGCGCGCCGACCGCGTCGACTGGAAGGGTGACCCGCGCCTTCGCCGTGTCATGCGGACCTTCCGCCACGAGACCGAGGCCGGCACCAGCGTCGCGACGCTGTCGGTGCCCGACCTCCTTGCCGCCATGACCCGCACCGGCGTCGAACGCGGCATCCTGGCGACAAAGGTCTATTATACCGCCACGGCCGACGCCGTCACCGCGCTCAACCACGACTTCGCCGCCATGAGCGCGGCAAGCGCCGGCCGACTGAAATGGATCGCTTCGGCAATCCCGCCCGAACTTGGCGCGGCGTCGTATTGGGACGTCATGCAGACCAGCCGCATGCTCGATGGTTTCCGCGACGATGACGGCCTGTGCGGCGTCCATCTGACCCCTTCGCCATGGGGAATCCTGCCCAACGATCGCTGGTTCTACCCGGTCTATGCCAAATGCGCCGAAATGGGCCTGCCGGTTTTCACCTATGTCGGCGCGCCGGGGCCGCTGTGGCCGATGGAGCCGAACAATCCCCGCCACCTCGATGACGTCGCACTGGCGTTCCCCGACCTCAAGATTATCGCTCACCACATCGGCGACCCCTGGACCGACATGGCGATCCGCCTCGCGGCCCGGCACGAGAATTTCTATATCTGCACATCGGCCTGGTCGCCGAAAGCCTATCCGGCGCCGCTGCTGTCGTTCCTCGGCGGACGCTGGCACGGCGTCAAAGGCTGCGACAAGGTGATCTTTGCCTCCGACTTCCCGTTGCTCGATCTTGATACCGTCACGCGGGACGCCCGCGCCATGGATTTGCCGGACGACGCGCTTGGAAAATTCCTGCATGGCAATGCCGCCGGGCTATTCTGGGGATGACCAGGCGCGCCCCTGATGAAAAAGGTTGATTCATGGATTCGATGCGAACCGACATTGCCTGGAGCACGCCGAACTCGATCACCGCCTTTGGCCGCGACTTGCCGAGCGAGATCCTTGGGCATCTGAGCTTTGGCGACATGGCGTTCCTCGAAATCACCGGACGGGTTCCGGGCGTTCAGGAAGCCCGGATGTTCAACGCGATGCTGGTGACTCTCGTCGAACATGGCCTGACCCCGAGCAGCATCACCGCCCGCCTGACCTATCTCGGCGCTCCCGAAGCCATGCAGGCCGCCGTCGCGGCTGGGTTGTCAGGGTTGGGCAGTGTGTTCGTTGGCAGTGTCGAAGGCAGCGCGCGGATGCTTTACGAGGCGATGCCAACGCCCGATGCCGGGCTCGATCAGGCCGTTCTCGCAAAGCGCATCGTCGACGACTTCAACGCCCGGCGAGTCATCCTGCCGGGCATCGGCCACCCGTTCCACAAGCCCATCGATCCGCGCACGCCGCGGCTGATCGCCATCGCAGCCGAAACCGGCTTCGATGGCCCCTATGTCGCGCTTATCCAGGCCGTCGCCGCCGAAGCGGAACGGCAAAAGGGCAAGTCGTTGCCCGCCAACGCCACCGGCATCCTCGGCGCGCTGTGCTGCGAAATGGGCTTTGACTGGCAGGTCTGCCGGGGAATCGGCGTGATGGCCCGCGCCGTCGGCCTTGTCGGCCACATCCTCGAGGAATCGCGCAATCCGATCGCCCGCAAGATCTGGTTGCAGGCCGAGGAAGCCGCGACAGCGCATTTTCGCGCCGGGCCACCAGATAGCGCCGAATGATTTCGGCGGACGCCAAAGGAAATATCATGCTTGAGAACAAGGTCGTCATCGTCACCGGAGCCGGGCGTGGAATCGGCCGCGACATGGCGCTGGAGATGGCGCGGCAGGGCGCGCAGGTCGTCATCAACGACATCGGCACTTCAATCTCGGGCGACGGCACCAGCGCCGCACCGGGGCAGGAGGTCGTCGACGAGATCAAGGCAGCGGGCGGCAGTGCCGTGGCGAACACCGACAGCGTCGCCGACTGGGCGTCGGCGCAGCGCATCATTGCCTGCGCGATGGACAATTTTGGCCGACTCGACGCCGTGGTCAACAACGCCGGCATCCTGCGCGACCGTTTCTTCTTCAACATGGACCCCGAAGAGTGGCGGTTGGTGATCGACGTCCACCTGAACGGCAGCTTTTATGTCTCACGCGCCGCGGCACCGATCTTCAAACAACAGAACGCCGGCGCCTATGTCCATATGGTCTCGACATCGGGACTGATCGGCAATTTCGGCCAGGCCAATTATTCGGCGGCAAAGATGGGCATGGTGGCGCTGTCCAAGTCGATCGCGATGGATATGGCGCGCTACAATGTCCGCTCCAATTGCATCTCGCCCTTTGCCTGGAGCCGGATGATCGGCTCGATGCCGACCGAAACCGACGAACAACGGGCGCGCGTCGAGCGGTTGAAGGTCATGGATCCGGCCAAGGTCGCACCGCTGGCCGCCTATCTTGTCAGCGACCGTGCGGCGGATGTGTCGGGCCAGATCTTCGCGGTGCGCGCCAACGAAATCTTCCTGATGGGGCAAAGCCGTCCGATCCGGTCGATGCATGCCGGCGACGGCTGGACGGCGCAAACCATCGCCGACCGCGCCATGCCGGCTTTCCGCGGCAGCTTCTATCCGCTCGACCGGTCGCAGGATGTCTTCACCTGGGACCCCGTCTAAGCGACGACAGCGGTGCGACGCTCGCTCGATGTCGCGCCTTTCAACTCGACCATATTGCCCTTCGGGTGATGGATATGGACTGGGGCCTTCGCCGCCGGCACCGCTTCACGCCACTTGCGGCAGCCGGTCCATGAACTTGTCGAGGGTGATCGGGTAGTCGCGCACCCGCACCCCGGTAGCGTTGTAGATCGCGTTGGCGATCGCCGCGCCGACGCCGCAGATGCCGAGCTCGCCGACGCCCTTGGCCTTCATCGGCGACGAGATCGGGTCGACCTCGTCGAGGAAAACAACGTCCTGGTGCGGGATGTCGGCGTGGACCGGCACCTCGTAGCTCGCGAGGTCGTGGTTGACGAAGAAGCCGAAGCGCGTGTCGACCGCGAGCTCCTCCATCAGCGCCGCACCGGCGCCCATCGTCATCGCGCCGATGACCTGGCTGCGTGCCGACTTCGGATTGAGGATGCGCCCCGCCGCGCAGACCGCGAGCATGCGACGGATCCGCGTCTCGCCGGTGTAGGCATGGACGCCCACTTCGACGAAGTGCCCGGCGAAGGTCGACTGCTGATACTTCTTGTCGAGGTCGCCGAATTCTATCGCGTCCTCGGCCGACAGCCCGGCATCCCCGGCTGCATCCGCGAGCGGTACGCGGCGGTTGCCGACTCGGACCTTGCCGTCGGCGAACTCGATATCGGCGGAATTAAAGCCGAGCTTCTGCGCGACCTGTTCGCGCAGCTTGACGCAGGCAGCATAGACTCCGGCGGTCGAGCTGTTGCCGCCCCATTGACCGCCTGATCCGGCGGAGACCGGGAAGCTGGAATCCCCCAGCAGCACGACGACGTTGTCGAGTGATACGCCCATCATCTCGGCCGCGGTCTGAGCGAGAATGGTGTAGGTGCCGGTGCCGATGTCGGTCATGTCCGTGGTGACGGTGACGATGCCCTTCTTATCGAGGCCGACGCGGGCGGCGGACTTTCGGGGGATGTTGTTTCGGAAGCCCGCCGCCGCCCGGCACGACTGACCGCGCTCAATCTCCCCGACAATCCGAACCCGAAGATCCAACGAACTGCTCTTGCCCATGATCCACCTCCAACAACGGTGAATCACAAATCAAGCCAAAAGGGAATCCCAACGATTCAGATTTCAGGTTCGATGCTCTAGCCGCAGTTCCCCAAACGCTTCGGCTGCATCCAGGACGCCAAGCGCTTTTGTCGCGCTTTCTTCGATTGGTACAATCGCGACCACCATCATCTCGGTATCGGCCTGATGACCCCTGACCAGGTCCATTACGGCCAAGCCGACGAGGTCTACGCCGCTCGACAGCAAACCCTCGACGGCGCATTCCGGACCAACCCGGACCGCTTCGTCAACAAACCGCCAAAGCCACCCCAAAAACCCGCCGCCGTCTGGATCAATCCTCCAGCCCGCAAGCTTGAAATCCGAGCTTAATCTTTCAAACCGGCTGTCTCAATATCGTTGACACGTTCCGCACGGCCAGCCAAGGGCGAAGGGGCGAAAGCATGGAACTAATCGCCCGATGCCTTGACCCTCAACTCGATAACACCCCTGTACTTCTCGCGGGTCGATGTTGTCTTGCTTACTCCCGCGGCTTGCCGCCCTTGAAGAAATCCATGATCTCCATCGGGAAGGGAAAGACAATCGTGGAACTACGCTCGCTGGCGATCACATTGAGTGTGGAGAGGTAACGCAACTGCATCGCCTCGGGCCGCTGCCCGAGGATCTCGGCGGCTTCGAGCAGCTTCTGCGCGGCCTGTGCCTCGCCCTCGGCGTTGATCACCTTGGCGCGCCGCTCGCGCTCGGCCTCGGCCTGGCGGGCGATCGCCCGGACCATCGATTCATCGATGTCGACATGTTTGATCTCGACATTGGCGACCTTGATGCCCCAGGCATCGGTCTGGACGTCGAGTATCTCCTGAATGTCGGCATTGAGCTTGTCGCGCTCGGCGAGCATCTCGTCCAGCTCATGCTTGCCAAGCACCGAACGCAAGGTGGTTTGTGCGAGTTCGCTCGTTGCCTGCATGAAATTCTCGACCTGGATTATCGCCAGATCCGGTGCGATCACCCGGAAATAGATCACGGCACTGACCTTCACCGAGACGTTATCGCGCGAGATCACGTCCTGCGTCGGCACGTCGAGCACGACCGTGCGCAGATCCATCCGCACGACTTGTTGGACAAAAGGGATAAGCACGATCAGGCCAGGCCCCTTGATCCCGGTAAAGCGCCCGAGCGTAAACACGACACCGCGCTCATATTCGCGCAGGATCTTGATGGCCGACAGCAGGAACATGAGCGCCAGTGCGAGCAGGGATATGTAGAATGCGAGACTGCTGAACGTTTCCATGGCTTTTCTCTCCTGTTTCGGTGCTAATCTGCTGGTTCCAACGTCAAGGTCAGGCCATCGATTGCGATCACGCGCGCCTGTTGTCCTGCGCTGAAGTTGTCTGCGCCCCTGGCGCTCCAGCGTTCTCCGTGGACGTGGATATGACCCTTGTTGCCAGTCCAGTCCAATATCGCGCCCGTTATTCCGATCATTTCTTCGCGGCCGCTGGCGACGCGGCTTCGTCGGGCGGTCAGCGCCAGTCGCGCGATCAGTATTGTCATTCCCAGACTTGCTACCGCGACTGCGGCAAGCACCGGGACCGCGATCTGGAATTGCGGGATATCGGTATCAATCATGATTGTCGCCCCCAGGGCAAAGGCAATGATGCCGCCTATGCCCAATATGCCGAACGATGGAGCGAACGCCTCGGCCACCATCAGCGCCATGCCCAGCAGGATCAGCGCAATCCCTGCATAGTTCACGGGCAGCGCCGTAAGCGCGTAGAGTCCGACCAGCAGGCAAATCCCTCCGATCGTGCCCGGATAGAGCGCGCCCGGGCTCATGAACTCGAACATTAGGCCGTAGATGCCGATCATCATCAGGATCAGCGCAATATTGGGGTCGGTGATCGCGGCCAGCAGACGGGTGCGCCAGTTGGGTTCGACCTCTATGAGGGCAATGTTCCGTGTGTCGAGCCTGACCTCCCGCCCGCCAACCGTGACGGTACGGCCATGGATCTGGGTGAGCAGCGTATCGCTGTCGCGGGCGACGATGTCGATGACCCGCTGGTCAAGCGCTGCCTGAGCGGAGAGGCTCGCGGCGTCGCGCACTGCGGCCTCGGCCCAATCGGCATTGCGCCCGCGCATTTCCGCCAGCGACCGGATATAGGCGATGGCGTCGTTAAGCGCCTTGGCCTCGCTCGCGCTTGCCGACCTGCGATCCGCGGACTTTTCAGCCTTCTCCTTGTCTTCTGGCCCGGACAAGGGGGACGAGCCTCCGATCTGGACCGGGGTCGCGGCACCGACACTGGTTCCCGGCGCCATCGCCGCGACATGGCTGGCCATCAGGATGAAAGCGCCCGCACTCGCGGCCCGCGCACCGCTCGGTCCGACATAAGTCACCACCGGCACCGGCGCGTTGACGATCGCACGGATGATCTCGCGCATCGAGACGTCGAGGCCGCCTGGCGTGTCCATGCGGATCAGCACCATCGGCGCGCCGGTCTCGGCGGCATGCGCGAGGCCTCGCGCGACATAGTCCGAGGTCGCGGGACCGATCGCACCCTCGATACGAAGAACCGGGACAGGGCGGGACGCCTCTGGCACTTCAGCAAATGCGGTCGACTGAATCAGACCCAGCAGCAAGTACAGCACGGCCACCCATCGCAATGGCCAAGCTTGTCTTTTGTCGTCCATAATGGCTCGGCCTCCTGTCCGGTGCCTATAGCCCGGATTATTCATCAGACGGGCTATTCCGGCTTGGCGAACGCAGCTTAACCTACTGATTTAG
>JANNJH010000438.1:0-4450 GCA_031405775.1 Sphingomonadales bacterium
AGGCAGCCTTGGGTGTTCTGGATCGCTTGGTTTTGAGCGACGATGATTGGGTTCGGATATCAGTCGGCAACGCCCCCAAGGCAGATTTTGTGGCGCGGTCGACGCAGACCGCATCGCCCGCGCCGACAATGACAGGATCGGAGTGCAGCATCCGGTTGCCGGGAAGGCCGAACACGTAATCGACCTTGTTGGCCTCGCACCAGGCCATGATCTCGGGGCGCATAATGGCCGTCGCCGCGCAGCGTGATCCGGACCCGGGGCCAGCGCTTCTTGATGCGTCCAAAAGCAACAACGCAATCGTCGACCATGGCGGGCGTTGCACTTTCTGTCCGGTGTTCGGGAGTGGCGTTAACAACCTTTCTCTATACCAAATCAGCAGGTTATGCTACGTTCGCCAACCCGGAATAGCCCTGCCGGTGGATAATTCTGGCTAGAGCTGCTTGCTGCCGGCCTCCGCGAACAATTTGGCGAAATCGACCATGCTGGGCTGATGCGCGGTGAAGCCGCCATCGACGGGGATCAGCGCGCCGTTGATGAACCGCGATTCGTCCGATGCCAGGAACGCCACGACATTGGCGATATCGACCGGGGTGCCGAGCGCCGGGTTGAGATGATGCGAAAGCAGGATTTCCTTCACCACTTCGGGTGTCGTCGCGATGGCGGTATCGGTGAGCACAAAGCCGATGGCGATGACGTTCGAGCGGATGCCCTGCTTGCCATATTGGGTGGCGATGAAGCGGCTGAGATTGATCAGCGCGGCTTTCGACGCGCCATAGGCGGTCAGCGTGCTTTCGCCGAGCAGGCCGAACCCCGATGCCGAATGGATGATCGAGCCGCCGCCGCCGGCGATCATCACCGGCAGCGCGTGCTTGCACACAAGCATCGGGCCACGGGCATTGATCGCCATGGCGGCATCCCAGGCTGCGGCGTCGAGATTGATGACATCGAGATCGCGGGCGCGCTGCGCTTGCGATTGCAGCGCGGCGTTGTTGTGGATGATGTCGATGCGGCCATGGCGTTCGACGACGCTGGCGACGGCGGCGGCGATTTGCGCTTCGTCACCAAGGTCGAACGACAGCGAGGATGCGTCGCCGCCGATGGCCGCGGCGCGGCGGGCGGCGCCGACGCCGTCGATGTCGGCGACGATAACGCTGGCGCCGCGCGCCGCGAGCAGGTTTGCGACTTCGGCGCCGATGCTTTGCGCTGCGCCGGTGACGATCGCGACTTTGCCGGCAAGTGGCCCGGTGGATTTGGCAGCCATGATGTTGTTCTCCCTGTCAGGCCGCGGTCGAACGATACGGCGTCGGGCGCACCTATACACCGACAGGCGGCGGCGGCTGGCGACAGGCGCAGGTGTCGCGGCGAACAGACTGGAGATTTGTCATGCCCGTGCTCGATCGCAAACGTTATGGCCCCTGGGCGGTTGTCGCCGGGGCTTCGGACGGGACCGGCGCGTGTTTTGCGCGCGACATCGCAGGCTCGGGGATCAACCTGCTGCTCATCGCGCGGCGGCAGGGGCCGCTCGATGAACTGGCGGCGGAACTGCGCGCGGCGCACGGTGTCGAGGTGCGGACGCTGTCGCTCGATCTGGGCGACGCCGACGCGGCGCAGCGCATGGCGGCGGCGTGCGCCGAGCTTGAAGTCGGGCTGTATGTATCGAACGCCGGGGCCGAATCGGGGGGCAAGCATTTCCTCGATACGCCGCTGGCGACGATCCATGGCCTGGTGGCGCGCAATGTCACGACGGTGATCGACGCCTGCCACTATTTTGGCGGCAAAATGCGGGCGCGGGGCCGGGGCGGCATCGTGTTGATGGGGTCGGGGGCAGGGCTGGGTGGCCAGCCGGGGGTCGCCGCCTATTCGGGGGTCAAGGGCTTTGTGCTCAATCTCGCCGAATCGCTGTGGTCCGAACTGCGCGGCTCAGGGGTCGATGTCATCGGCATCGCGGCGCCGGTGATGGAAACGCCGACGTTGCGCAAGATACTCGGCGATCTGGTCATTCCGGGAATCGTGCCGGCCGCCGATGTCGCGCGGCTGGCGCTCGAACGGCTGGGGACGGTTCCCAGCTATGTCTATGCCTTTGGCGAGCCGCCCGAAGCCTCCGAGCAGCAGACCGAAGCGCGCCACCAGCGCGTGCTGGCGGTCGAGGCGATCAGCGCCGCCTTTTTCAACCACTGAGGCGAGGTGATCAGCCGGCAAAGCCCTTGGTATCGAAATAATCGCGCCATTTGACGATTCTCGGCCCGTCCATCTCGAACACGCCCATCAGCCTGATCGAGGCGGCGACGCTGTTATCGGCGCGGTAGAAGATGTCGGTGCGCTCGGTGAGGACGAAATTGCCGACGGCGGCGATGTGGTCGACGACGACTTCGCCGCGAACGATGTCGAACTGCTTGTTGAAGCCATCCATGAAGGCAACCGCCGCTTCGGCGCCGACGGTGGTGGCGAGGCCGACATTTTCCCACACCGTCGCGTCGGTGAAGCGCGCGCGCATCGAGGCGAGCATCATCGGAACGGTTGCCCATTCCGCGAAAAAGCCGAGAACTTCGTCGATTGGCTGGCGCATTTGGTGACTCCCGTCGGTCGATAGGCGAGGTGAGGCTGGGTTCGGTGCGATGCAATGGCACCCACCACCGGGCAAGGATGGCGAAAGGACCGCGATGTTGCAACCACCCGGAACGATCATCGAGCTGTGCCACGTCGTTGCCGACATGGACGCGGCGATCACGCATTGGGTCGACAGCCTTGGGGCCGGGCCGTTCTTTGTCGGCGACATGCGGTTTCCCGAGGGGCATCGTTATCGCGGCACCCCGACGGTGCTGGCGATTCGCGTCGCCTTTGGCTTTTCCGGCGGGCTGCTGATCGAACTGGTGCAGCCGCTCGACGGCGATGATTCGGCGTTCAGCGAAGTGATGGCGGCGCGCGGCCCCGGCTTTCACCATGTCATGTTGCGCGAGGATTACGACGTCGCCCATGCGCGGCTGAGCGCGCAGGGCTTCAAGGTGGCGCTCGAAAGCACGACGCCGCTGGGCGAACGCTGCGCGCTGTTCGATACCCAGGCGGTCAATGGCGGTTTCGTCGAGGTGATGGACCTGCATATCGCCTTTGGCCGGCTGACCGAGGCGATGGCCGACGCGCACGACGGCTGGGACGGCACGGAGCCGCAGCGTCCGCTGGGGCCGCTTTTTGCTGCAATCGCAGGAGCCCATGCATGACATCAGTGACCGACCGTTTCCGGCTTGATGGCCGCACCGCGATCCTGACCGGGGTCGGCCCGGGCGTCGGCGAGCATGTCGCCAAGGCCTATGCCGAGCTGGGCGCCAATGTGGTGATTTCGGCGCGTTCGCCGGATCGGCTCGATCGTATCGCCGCCGAGATCAACGCCCTTGGCGGCGGACGGGCGACGGCGCTGGCCGCCGATGCCGGGGTCAAGGGCGACCTCGAACGGCTCGTCGAGGCGGCGCATGACAGTTTTGGCGCGGTCCATATCGTTTTCAACAATGCCGCCGCCGGGGTGGTCTATGCCGCGGACGGCGGCCTATGGGCCAACACCGACGCGGTGTGGAAGACCGCGATGGACGTCAATGTGCTGGCGACCTGGCGGCTGACCGAACTGACCACCAAGGAGATGCAGGCGCACGGCAAGGGTAGCGTCATCTCGGTGCAAAGCTGCGGTGGCTTCACGCCGATCCCGCCAGCGGTGGCTTACGGCGTCAGCAAGGCGGCGCTGGCGTTCCTGACGCGCAGCCTCGCCAAGGCGCTGGCGCCGCACACGCGGGTCAACGCGCTATGCGTCGGGTCGATGAGCCCCGATGGCCAGGAGGCCGAGATCCATCGCGGGCTGGGGCTTGCCGAGCGCAACGCCATCAAGCGTTTCGGCGCGGCGGACGAGGCTGTTGGTGCCGCGATCCTGCTGGCGAGCGACGCATCGAGCTATACGACGGGGAGCACGATCTTTGTCGAAGGCGGACGAGTGGGGACGATTTCCTAGCGGGCAAAATCACCCGCTTGGCACCTTCGTGCGAGCGATCGTGAACGACCGGGTTGGGTGGGAAGCGGACGGGCTGCTTTTGAGCCGATCCTCAAAAAGGTGCGGACATTCCTTTTGTGGACTGATACGGTCGAAAAAGGCAAAGTGTTGACTGGCCGCGAGAGTGTGATAAGCATATTTTAGGCTTACAGGCAGAATTGTTGTCCGGTTTCGAGACATATGTACCAATGCTAGGAGAGCGTTTGTGCTTCCCTGACACTTATTGCCATTTTGATTGATATGATCATACAGGCTGATTTTCGCGTAGGAGTGCCTGTAAGCCCATTTATCTGTGAGTGACCGTGTCTCAACTAGCTAAATTAAAGTCAGCGATGTCCCGAAAAGGTAATTGCTCACGGGGCTGGCGAATGGGGTTGCGCTGAGACTCGGAATATGAGTCAACATGCGGATGAAGCCACC
>JANNJH010000439.1:0-1819 GCA_031405775.1 Sphingomonadales bacterium
GCGCGATGTCCAGGCGTTGAGGCTGCCGCCGACATCCTCGATTTCCTCGGCGATGGCACGCGCGGAACGGGTCTGCGTGCCCTTGAACACCATATGTTCGAACAGATGCGCAAGGCCGTTGTGTTCGGGAATTTCAAAGCGCGCGCCAGTTTCGGCGTGGAGCGCGACGGCGACGGTTTCCACGCCCGGCGTCTCGCAGGTGGCGACGCGCAGGCCGTGGCTGGTATGGCCGATGGTCGGAGTTTTCATGCGGTGGCGGGCCGGGCGCGCTCGGCGATATAGGCCTCGACCGTGGCAAGGTCGGCGGCCATGGTGGCATAGCGTTCCTCGCGGTCGAACAACCCCTGCGCGCGCGGCGGCAAGACCGGACGGACGCCGCTGGCACGCTCGACGGCGTCGGGAAATTTGGCCGGATGGGCGGTGGCGAGGGTCACCACCGGGGTGTTGCCGCCGCTGGCGCGCGCCGCGGCAAGGCCGATGGCGGTGTGCGGATCGATGACCTGTCCGCATTTGTCGCGCGCCCAGCGAATCGTTTGCGCCATCGTGTCGGGATCAATGCAGGCGCTGTCGAAGATCCGGGCAGCGGCGACGCGCTGGCCGACAGGGATGGCGAGGGCCTTGGTTGCTTCGAAACCGCGCATCTCGGCGGCGGTGGCGTGGCCGTCGCGCGCGCAAAGATCGAACAACAGCCGTTCGAAATTGCTGCTGACCTGGATATCCATCGACGGCGCATCGGTCGGCGTCACCGTGCCGGTCGAATAATCGCCGGCGCTGAGCGCGCGATGCAGGATGTCATTGGCGTTGGTGGCGACGATCAGCCGGTCGATCGGCAGGCCCATCTGGCGGGCGACATAGCCAGCAAAGACATCGCCGAAATTGCCGGTGGGGACGGCAAAGCTGATGATGCGCTCGGGTGCTCCAAGCCGGACGGCAGCGTAGAAATAATAGACGATCTGCAGCATCAGCCGCGCCCAGTTGATCGAGTTGACCGCCGACAGCGAGAAACGCGCCGCGAATTCACGATCGTTGAACATCGCCTTCACCAGCGCCTGGGCATCGTCGAAATTGCCCTCGACGGCGATGTTGTGAATGTTCGGCGACAACACCGTCGTCATCTGGCGGCGCTGCACATCCGATACGCGGCCGCGCGGGTGGAGCATGAAGACCTCGACGCCCTCGCGCCCGGCAAGCGCGTTGATCGCCGCCGATCCGGTATCACCCGACGTGGCGCCGATGATCGTCACATGTCGCCCCGACCGCGCCAGGAAGGTTTCGAACAACAGGCCGAGCGCCTGCATCGCCACGTCCTTGAACGCCAGCGTCGGGCCATGGAACAGTTCGAGCAACCAGTGGCGTTGATCGAGCTGGACGAGCGGCGTCACGGCGGCATGGTCGAACCCGGCATAGGCCTTGGCGAGCAGGGCGCGAAGCTCGGCCTCGGTCAGCGACGTGCCGACAAAGGGCGCGCAGACGCGGACGGCGGTTTCGACATAGGAGAGCCCCGCCATGGCGGCGATCGCTGCCTTGCCAAAGCGCGGCCAGGTTTCGGGAACATAAAGCCCGCCATCGCTGGCGAGCCCCGCCAAGGTCACGGCTTCGAAATCGAGAATCGGCGCGGCGCCGCGGGTGCTGATATAACGCATGGGAGAAGCGATTAGGGCGAGACAGGCGCGGCGGCAACCGTTTCGCCGCGCAGCCGACGCCGCAACCACAGGCCGTAGATCGTCGCCAGCACGATCGCGAGGCCAAACCATTGTCCGGCATAGGACAGATGATTGTCGGGCAGATCGGCCGGCGTCGGCAAGCGCGAGCGTACGAG
>JANNJH010000440.1:0-2021 GCA_031405775.1 Sphingomonadales bacterium
GATGGTAATTTCCGGCCGGCGGACATCGCCTTCGATCCGAGGCTGGCGAAGCTCCGCCAGCCCGCGCATCTCGTTGACGATCCGCAAGGCTGTGGCCTCGAGAGCAACCGGATCGGCACCGGCGAGGACCACCGACATGTCGCGGCCGTTGTAGCCGCCATTTTGTGACTGGAAACCGACGCGGGCATCGGGGATCGCCTGCAGCTTGGGCGACATGGCGCGCTGGAATTCCGTACTGGTGACGGAACGGTCCTTCTTCAGCGTCATGTAGATGTCCGCCTTGCCGATGTCGATATCGGCAAAGACCACGGCGACAACCGGCGATGAACGCAGGATCGCGGTCGCTTTTTAGGCGACCGCGCCCGTATGTGCCACCCTCCCGCCCCGCGGTAGCGCGATCGTGACCTGGCTGAAATTGTCGTTGCGCGCCGGCTGGAACGTCACCGGCAAGGTCGCAAAACTGAGCACCGTCGCGCCCAGCGCCGCCGCGCCCAGCGCGACGGTTTTCCAGCGGTTGCGCAGGCACCAGCGGAGCAGCGCCATGTACCAATGGACCCAGCGTCCGTCGCCATGTTCGGCCTTGCCGTGGGACTTGAGGAAAAAAGCCGCGAGCATCGGCGTGATCAACCGCGCGACAGCCAGGCTGAGCAGTACGGCGACGACGACGGTAAAGCCGAAGTTCTTGAAGAATTGCCCGCTAATTCCCGGCATCAGGCCAACCGGCAGGAATACGGCGACGATCGCCATGGTGGTGGCGACGACGGCAAGCCCGATTTCGTCGGCGGCGTCCATCGCCGCCTGATAGGGCGATTTGCCCATGCGCATGTGGCGGACGATATTTTCGATCTCGACGATGGCATCATCGACCAGCACGCCGGCGACCAAACTGAGCGCCAGCAGGCTGAGGAAGTTGAGCGAAAAGCCGAGCAAGTCCATGAACCAGAAGGCCGGGATCGCCGACAGCGGGATGGCGATCGCCGAGATCAGCGTCGCGCGCCAGTCGCGAAGGAACAGGAACACCACGATCACCGCCAACAACGCACCTTCGATGATTGCCGCGAGCGCCGAATGATATTGCGCCCTGGTATAGTCCACCGTGGTAAACATCTGGGTGAACTTGACCTTGGGATTTTCCTTCTCAAGCAGGGCAATGGCCTTTTGCGCATCGTCATAGACGGTCACATCGGACGCACCCTTTGACTTGGCCAGCGAGAAGCTGAGCACCTGACGGCCCATCATCGTCGAATAGGACCGCTGCTCGGCATAGGAATCCTTGACCTGCGCGATATCGCCGAGGCGCACCGAACGGCCGCTGCCGACCGCGATCTGGGTCTGGCCGAGATCGCTGGCGCTGCCGGCGTTGCCAAGCACCCGAACCGATTGTTCGGAGCCCGCGATTTCGGCGCGACCGCCGGCGGCGTTGATGTTGACGCGCCGCAGTTGCTCGTTGACTTGTGCCGCAGTGATTCCATAGGCTTGCATCCGAGCCGGATCGAGGATGACGCGGATTTCGCGGTTGACACCGCCGCCGCGCCGCACCTGCGCCATGCCGGGGATCGACAGCAGCCGCTTGGCGACGGTGTTGTCGACAAACCAGCTGAGCTGTTCGAGCGTCATGTCGACCGCTTCGACCGAAATATAGGCGATCGGGCCGCCCGAAATGTCGAGGCGCTGGACCTGTGGTTGCAGGATGCCCTGCGGCAGGTCGCTGCGGATATTGGCGATGGCATCGCGGACATCGTTGACGGCGCGATCGACCGGCGTGCCGATGGCGAACTGCACGCTGGTGCGCGACTGGCCCTCGCTGATCGTCGAGGTGATTTCGTCGACGCCGTTGATGCCGCGCATCGCGGCCTCGACACGCTGGGTGACCTGGGTCTCAAGCTCCGTCGGTGCCGCGCCGGGCTGGTTGACGATCACCATGGCGGCCGGGAAATCGATGTCGGGCGTATCGTTGATGCGCATCGAAATGAAGCTGACGACGCCCGCCAGCGTCAGCATGATGAACAGCACGATCGCCG
>JANNJH010000441.1:0-12440 GCA_031405775.1 Sphingomonadales bacterium
ACCGCGCCGGGCGGAGGTGGGAGCCGGGAACGACCCAGCGCGAATTCGTTGCGGCTGCTTCCTTCCGGACCTGACCGGGTTGGCGAGTGCACTGCCCGCCCGACTCCCGCGGCGCATATGGGGGATAGCGCGGCGCAGGGCAAGTGGCCTATCTCCGGGTCATGTCCACCGCGCCGGGGGGCATCCGCACGTCGAGCGCCGCGATATCGGCGGTAAGGCGGATCTGGCAGGCCAGCCGCGAGGCGCGCGATGCCCCGACGGCGAAATCGAGCATGTCGTCCTCCTCGTTTGACGGCGGCGGCAATTTTGCTGCATCCGGCCCGGTGATGAGGACGTGGCAGGTCGAACACGCCATCGCGCCTTCGCAGGTGCCCTCCAGAGGCTGGCCATGCGCCTGCGCCAGGTCGAGCAGGCACGTGCCGGGGGGGGCGTCGACGATCAGTTCGGCGCAAGTGTCGGCGGAGATGAAGCGGATGCGGGTCATGGCGCGGGTTCAGTCTGCCTCGTTTGTCAGCCGTTCGACGACGGCGCTGATCTGGGCTGCCGCTGTATCGATTTCCGCCGCCGTCGTGAAGCGCCCGAAACCGAGCCGGAGTGATGCGCGCGCCGCCGCATCCGAAAGCCCCAGCGCCGTCAGCACGTGGCTGGGCCGGCCGGTGACGGCGGCGCAGGCGGAGCCGGACGACATGGCGAGGCCGGGGAGGTGGGAAAGCAGCGGGATGGTGGTGCCGGGGAACGACAGGTTGAGGTTGCCGGGCCAGCGGGCGTCGAGGCTGCCATTGACGGCATAAGGCACCGTCAGGCCGGCGAGAAGGCGGTGGCGCAGGGCCAGCGCATGGGCATGATCGGCGGCCATGCGATCGGCGGCGATGCGCGCGGCGGCGCCAAATCCGGCGATGAGCGCGGTGGGCAGGGTGCCCGACCGGCCATCCTCCTGGCCGCCGCCGTGGAGGAGGGGCGTGAGCATGGTGAAGGGCCGCCGGTAAAGCGCGCCGACGCCCTTGGGGCCGTAAATCTTGTGGGCGGTGAGGCTGAGCAGGTCGACGCCGAGGGTTTCGACGTTGCACGGAATTTTGCCGAAACCCTGTGCCGCGTCGCAGTGCATCACCGCGCCGACGGCATGGGCGGCGCGGGCGATGTCGGCGATGGGCTGGATGACGCCGATTTAATTATTGACGAGCATGGCGGAGACCAGCGCGACATCCTCGCCGAGCGCGCGTTCGAGGTCGGCGACATCGAGCCGGCCGTCGCCGCGCACCGGCAGCACGCTAAGCTGGGCGCCCAATGATTCGAGATAGTGCGCGGTTTCGAGGACGCAGCTGTGCTCGGTGGCGAGGGTGACGATGCGGCGGCGGGTCTGGCCGGGGGCGGTGAGCAGGCCCTTGAGCGCCCAGTTGACCGATTCGGTGGCGCCGCTGGTGAAGGCGATGGTTTCGGCCGGCGCGCCGAGGAGGGTGGCGATCTGGTCGCGGGCATTTTCGACGGCGGCCTTGGCGTGATAGCCCCAGAGGTGTGCCGAATGCGGGTTGCCGAAGCCGGCGACGCCCCAGGGCTCCATGGCGGCAGCGACAGCGGGATCGAGCGGCGTCGTGGCGCCATAATCGAGGTAGAGCGGCATGGTCATGCGGGCGCCAGCCTTTTGGCCATCGCGGTCCATGCCGCGACGAACGCCTCGATCTCGGCCGCCGTCGTCGCGGCCCCCAGGCTGACGCGGATCGCTTCGCCCGCCGCCGCGCCCAGCCCCATGGCGGCGAGGACATGGCTGGCGGCGACCTTTCCCGACGAACAGGCGGCGCCGGCGCTGACCATGAAGCCGGCGAGATCGAGCGCCATGACTTGCGTTGCGCCCTTGACGCCGGGCAGGCCGAGGCTGGCGATGTTGGGGAGCCGGGGCGATGCGGCGCCATGGACGACGAGCGCCGGATGGGCAGCCCGCAGCCTTGCTTCGAGATCGTCGCGCCGGGCTTTGACACGCGTCCAGTCCGGCGCCTGCGCCGTGGCGGCGGCAAAAGCGGCGATGCCCGGCAAATTGGGCGTGCCGCCGCGCAGCCCGCGCTCCTGCCCGCCGCCGCGCTGGACAGCGCGCAGGGTTGCCGGATCGGCGACGATCAGCGCGCCGACTCCCGGCGGACCGCCGAGCTTGTGCGCCGAAACGGCGACGAAATCGGCATTTGGGAGCGGCAGCTTACCCGCCGACTGGACGGCATCGACGAGCAGCAACGAGCCTGCCTGCGCCACCAACGCGGCGATGTCGGCGATCGGCTGGATGACGCCGGTTTCGTTGTTGGCGTGCTGGACCGCGACGAGCGCAGGCCCGGCGGCGAGGAGGGCTGCGAGCGCGGCAAAGTCAAGGATGCCGTCGCCATCGACCGGCACCAGCACGGCGTCATCGCGCGCGGCAAGGACAGCGCTGTGCTCGACCGCGCAAGCCAGCAGGCGCGGTTTGTCGCTGCCGCGAATCGCCAGCGCCAGCGCCTCGGTGCCGCCGCTGGTGAAGACGATGGCGCCGGGCGCGCACCCCGCCCAGGCGGCGATTGTGTCGCGGGCTTGCTCGATGATGCCGTTGGCGGCGCGGCCACCGGCGTGGACCGATGCCGGGTTGCCGGCCACGGCGGCTGCCTCGGTCATTGCGGCGATTGCGGCCGCAAGCATCGGCGCGGTTGCGGCATGATCGAGATAGACGCGGCTTTTTGTTGCGATTCCACTCATCTCGCCCATATAGGGGGCGAAGCACGTCTTGTGCCACCTTGCCCTTGCACGACGGAAATTTCCATGCCCGAAGTTATCTTTACCGGTCCCGAAGGCCGGCTTGAAGGCCGTTACCAGCCGGCGGCGCGGCCGCGTGCGCCCGTTGCCATCCTGTTGCAGCCGCATCCGGCGCAGGGCACGATGAACCATCCCATCGTCATCGCGATGTACAACAGCTTTGTGAAGCGCGGCTTTGCGACGCTGCGCTTCAACTTTTCGCGGCGTCGGACGCAGCCAGGGCGTCTTCGACAATGGCATCGGTGAACTGTCCGATGCCGCCAGCGCGCTCGACTGGATGCAGCAGTTCAACCCCGAGGCGCACACCACCTGGGTCGGCGGTTTCTCGTTCGGCGCCTGGATCGGCATGCAGTTGCTGATGCGCCGCCCCGAGATCAAGGGCTTCATCTCGATCGCGCCGCCGGCGAACATGTATGACTTCACGTTTTTGGCGCCATGCCCGTCGAGCGGCATCATCATCGATGGCGAGATGGATGAAGTCGTGACGGGCGTCAGCGTCCAGAAGCTTGTCGACAAGTTGAAGACCCAGCGTCACATCACCATCGACCACCAGACCATCCCCGGGGCGAACCATTTCTTCGAGCATGAAATGCCGGATTTGATGGGGGTTGTGGACGGCTATCTCGATCGTCGGCTGGCCAACGGCGGGCGCTGATTTCTACCCTCTCCCGTTGACGCGAAGGCGTCGCCTGCGGCTGCGGGAGAGGGCGACTCACCAAAGGTGAGCGGGGTGAGGGGGTTCTCTTGCGCCGCACCCCCCTCTCCCCGGGCCGCCTGCGGCGTCTCTCGCCCTCTCCCGCAGGGGGAGAGGGGTCTTACGCCATGACGCCGCCGGTCATCGCCACCGGCACGCCGGTGGTTTCCGGCCAGCTGATATCCTTGCCCGCCGCGGTCCGCACCGCCAGCCAGGCGAAGGCTTCGGCCTCCAGCGCGTCGCCGTTCCAGCCGACGGCTTCCACCGGCTCGGTCGGCACGCCGGTGCGATCGGCGATCATCGCCATCAACGTCGGATTGTGCCGCCCGCCGCCGGTCACCAGCAGGCGTTCGAGGCGCGGCCCCCGGTCGTTGGCCAACGGCGGCACATGCCCCAGCGCCAGCCGGATGGTCTCGGCGGTAAACGCCGTCAGCGTCGCGGCGCCATCCTCCAGCGACAGCCCGCGCACCGGCTGGCCGGAAAAATCGGCGCGATCGAGCGATTTCGGCGGCGCGAGGTCGAACCATGGCAGGTCGAGCATCGACGTCAGCACATCGTCGAACACCGTGCCGGTCGCGGCGATGGCGCCGCCCTTGTCATAATGCTGGTCGCTGTGCTGGCTGACCCAATCGTCGATCAGCGCATTGGCCGGGCCGGTGTCGAAGCTGCCCCATTTGTCGTCGCTGAACCATGTCAGATTGCCGACGCCGCCAAGATTGAGGACGCCCAACGGCCGGCCCAGCCCCTGCGAGCGGGCGCGGTGATAGCCCGGCGCCAGCGGCGCGCCCTGGCCGCCAGCGGCGACATCGGCGGAGCGGAAATCGAACGCAACCGGGATATGCGTCGCGGCGCTGAGCCGCGCGCCATCGCCGATCTGCCACGTCCAACGGCGATCGGGGCGGTGGGCGATGGTATGGCCGTGGAAACCGATGAGATCGACGGCGGCGCGTTCGACTCCGGCTTCGGCGAGCAGGCGGTCGACGGCGACGGCGTGGAGCCCGGTCAATTCGGCGGTGACGGCGTCGATCAGCGCATCGGGGCCGGGCCGGTGCAATTCGAGCGCGCGCGCCGCCGCAGCGCGCAGCCGGGCGCGGAAATCGGGTTCATACGCGATCGAGACAAAGCCGCGCGGCACGACATGGCCTTCGCCATCGGTGTCGATCAAGGCGGCGTCGATGCCGTCCATCGAGGTGCCGGACATCAGCCCGACGACGGTTTTCAGCTTGTGGGTCATGGAAGCGAGACTAGCGGGCCAAAACTCTTCTGTCATGCCAGCCGGCGCTGGCAAGACCGGCGCGCCTTGGTTATGTGACACACATCATGACCTACTCCTCAGAATTTCTCCGCACGCTTGAGGCGCGCGGCTTCATCCACCAGATCACCGATGCGGCGGCGCTCGATGCGGCGGCTGCGAACGGTGTCGTCACCGCCTATGTCGGCTATGATTGCACGGCGCCGTCGCTGCATATCGGCAATCTTGTGTCGATCATGATGCTGCGCCACCTCCAGCGGACCGGGCACAAGCCGATCGTGCTGCTCGGCGGCGGCACCACCAAGGTCGGCGATCCGTCGGGCAAGGACGAGGGCCGGCAATTGCTCGACGATGCGCGCATCCAGGGCAATATGGCGTCGATCCGGCGGATTTTCGAACGTTTCCTGAGCTTTGGTGACGGCCCGACCGACGCGGTGATGGTCAATAATGACGACTGGCTTTCGGGGTTGGCGTACATCCCGTTCCTGCGCGATATCGGCCGGCATTTCTCGGTCAACCGCATGTTGAGCTTTGATTCGGTCAAGCTGCGGCTTGATCGCGAACAGCCGCTGTCGTTTCTCGAATTCAACTATATGATCCTCCAGGCCTATGATTTTCTGGAACTTTCCCGCCGCAACGGCTGTGCGTTGCAGATGGGCGGGTCGGACCAATGGGGCAATATCGTCAACGGCACCGATCTTATTCGCCGCGTCGATGGCGGCGCGGCGTTCGGGCTGACGACGCCGCTGATCACGCGATCGGATGGCGCCAAGATGGGCAAGACCGCCGCCGGCGCGGTCTGGCTGCACGAGGATTCGCTGTCCGGTTTCGATTACTGGCAATTCTGGCGCAATACCCATGATGCCGATGTCGGCCGTTTTCTGATGCTGTTCACCGACCTGCCGATGGATCGGATCGCGGCGCTGACGGCGCCTGACAACAACATCAACGACGCCAAGGTCGTGCTGGCCACCGAGGCAACGGCGTTGTGCCGGGGCAGCGTCGCCGCCGAGGCCGCGGCGGCAACGGCGGCGGCGACCTTTGCCCAGGGCGGCGCTGGCGATGACTTGCCGAGCTTTGGCGTTTGCGCCCCGGTCACCATCCTCGATGCGCTGGTCGGGCTGGGCTTTGCCGCGTCGAAGGGCGAGGCGCGGCGGCTGGTGGCGCAGGGCGGCGCCCGCATCGACGGCGAAGCGGCGGCGGGCGAGGGCGCACTTGTTGGTCCGGGGGCGAAGATTTCGGCGGGCAAGAAGCGCCATGGGGTGATCGTCGCTGTGTAAGCCAGGTGACTCCCTGTCCGAAAGACTCACCCACCCCCAACCCCTCCCTTGAAAGGGAGGGGAGAAGGACGGCGGCGACCCGCTCGGTGGTCAGCTGTTGCCGAGGCGATAGCCCGTGCCGCGAACGGTGTGGAGCAAGGGTTTGGCGCCGCCCGCGCCGAGTTTCTTGCGCAGCCGGCTGACATGGACGTCGATGACGTTTGTGCCGGGGTCGAAGTGACAATCCCACACGTCTTCGAGCAGCATGGCGCGCGTGACGATCCGGTCGCGATGGCGGAGCAGGAATTCGAGCAGTCGGAACTCGCGCGCTTGCAGATTGATCCTGCGGCCGCCGCGGGTGACGCGCCGCGACAGCAGATCGACCTCGAGATCGTCGAACGCCAGCCTGGTCGCTTGGTTGGCATTGGCGTTGGCATTGGCGTTGGCGTTGCCGGCGCGGCGGCGCACCGCCTCGACGCGGGCGAGCAATTCGGCAAAGGCAAAGGGCTTGACGAGATAATCGTCGGACCCGGCGTCCAGCCCGCGAAGCCGGTCATCGAGGCTGGCAAGCGCCGACACCATGACGATGGGGGTGGTGACGCCGGCGGCACGCAATGCCGACAGCACGGCGAGGCTATCGAGGACGATGGCGTCATAGCCGCCGTCGCTGGCCCGGAACAGGCCGTCGCGGCCATCGGCGGCGATATCGACCATGAAACCGGCCTCAGCGAACCCCTTGGCGATGTATTCGGCGGTGGTGGGATCGTCTTCGACGCAGAGGATTCGTGCCATCAGGCGATCCTAGGCCATTTCGTTCAGCAGAGTCATGCGCCACGCGGCGCCAACCGGACAATGAAGATCGCCCAATGGCGTCCTAGACTCGATTGCACTCAGATCGAAACACGCCCCCTCTCCCGCAACCGGGAGAGGGGCTGTCGCCTAGTTGTCGTCGCCCATGCGCAGCGCCGCGATAAAGGCTTCCTGCGGGATGTCGACATTGCCGTATTGCCGCATCCGCTTCTTGCCTTCCTTCTGCTTGTCCAACAGCTTGCGCTTTCGCGACGCATCGCCGCCATAGCATTTGGCGGTGACGTCCTTGCGCATCGCGGCGATGGTTTCGCGGGCGATGACCTTGCCGCCGATCGCCGCCTGGATCGGGATCTTGAACAGATGGCGCGGGATCAGGTCCTTCATCCGCTCGCACATGTGGCGGCCGCGGGCTTCGGCGGCGACGCGGTGGACGATCATGCTGAGCGCGTCGACGGGTTCGGCGTTGACCATGATCGTCATCTTCACCAGATCGCCTTCGCGGTGGCCGATCTGGTGGTAATCGAAGCTGGCATAGCCGCGCGAGATCGATTTCAGCCGGTCGTAGAAATCGAAGACGACTTCGTTGAGCGGCAGTTCATAGGTGATCTGGGCGCGACCGCCCACGTAAGTCAGGTTCTTCTGGATGCCGCGGCGATCCTGGCAAAGCTTGAGCAAGCTGCCGAGATATTCGTCCGGCACAAAGATCGTCGCTTCGATCCACGGCTCCTCGATATGCTCGATGGTGCTGGGGTCGGGCATGTCGGCGGGGTTGTGGAGTTCCTTGGTGCTGCCGTCGCGCAGGTGGATGATATAGACCACCGACGGCGCCGTGGTGATCAGGTCGAGGTCATATTCGCGGGTCAGGCGTTCCTGGATGATTTCGAGGTGCAACAGCCCGAGGAAGCCGCAGCGGAAACCAAAGCCCAAGGCCGCGCTGCTTTCGGTCTCGAACGAAAAGCTGGCATCGTTCAACCGCAGCTTGCCGAGCGAATCGCGCAGTTTCTCGAAATCGGCGGCGTCGACCGGGAACAGCCCGCAGAACACCACCGGCTGTACGGTTTTGAAGCCGGGCAGGGCGATCGCGGTCGGGCGCCTGGCATCGGTGATGGTGTCGCCGACGTTGGTCTGCGCGACTTCCTTGATCTGCGCGGTGATGAAGCCGATCTCGCCCGGCCCGAGGGCGTCGAGAATCTCGATCTTGGGACGAAAACAGCCGACGCGATCGACAAGATGCGTGGTGCCGGCCGCCATCATGGCGATCTGCAGGCCCTTTTTCAGCACGCCGTCGATGACGCGCACCAGGATGACGACGCCGAGATAGGGATCATACCAGCTATCGACGAGCATCGCCTTCAGCGGCGCGTCGGGGTCGCCCTTGGGCGGCGGGATTTCCTTGACGATGGCTTCGAGCAGATCCTCGATGCCGATGCCGGACTTGGCGCTGGTCAGCACGGCGGTGTCGGTGGACAGCCCGATGACGTCCTCGATCTGGCGCTTGACGCGTTCCGGCTCGGCGGCGGGCAGATCGACCTTGTTGATGACCGGAACGATGACATGGTCATGCTCGATCGACTGGTAGACATTGGCCAGCGTCTGCGCCTCGACGCCCTGCGCCGCATCGACGACCAGCAGCGCGCCTTCGCAGGCGGCAAGGCTGCGGCTGACTTCATAGGCGAAATCGACGTGGCCCGGCGTGTCCATCAGGTTGAGGATGTAGGTCTTGCCGTCCTTGGCCGAATAATCGAGGCGCACGGTCTGCGCCTTGATGGTGATGCCGCGTTCTTTCTCGATATCCATGTTGTCGAGAACCTGCTCGCTCATCTCGCGCGCGGTCAGCCCGCCGGTGGTCTGGATCAGCCGGTCAGCGAGGGTGGATTTCCCGTGATCGATATGCGCGATGATCGAGAAGTTGCGGATGAGGGAGATGTCTGCGGTCATGTTGCGTTGCGCCTAGCAGTCGCGGGGGAATGCGGCAAATGGCGCGCGCATCGCATGGGCTTCATCAATCGCTCGCTTGACCGGCGACGGCGGTGAGACGAGAATCGCATTCGTTCGCTTGTGGAGGCAGAATTGTCGCTCAACATCGCCGTCATCGGGGCCGGGCCGGCCGGCTATTACGCCGCCGAAGCCGCCCTCAAGCATTGGGGCGGCAGTGCCCGCATCGACATCATCGACCGGTTGCCGACGCCCTATGGCCTGATTCGCGCCGGAGTCGCGCCCGATCACCAATCGATCAAGGCGGTGACCAAACGTTATGAAGCCACCAACCTGGGGGCCGGGGTGCGTTTTGTCGGCAATGTCATGGTCGGCCGCGACGTGTCGATCGAGGCGCTGGTCAAACTTTACGACGCCGTCATCCTGTCGGTCGGCGCGCCGCACGACAAGCCGATCGGGATTCCGGGCGACGATTTGCCCGGCGTGCTGGGCAGCGCGGCGTTTGTCGGCTGGTACAATGGCCATCCGGATTTCGCCGGGCTGCGGGTGCCGCTGTCGCATCATGGCGCCGCGATCATCGGCAACGGCAATGTCGCCATCGATTGCGCCCGCATCCTCGCCAAGACGCCCGCCGAACTGGCGGTATCGGACATCGCCCAGCATGCGATCGACGCGCTCGAACATGGCGCGGTGCGCGATATCCACATCATCGGCCGGCGTGGACCCCATCAGACGAGCTTCACCACCAAGGAAACCGGCGAGCTTGGGCAGCTCGACCGCGCCCAGCCGCTGGTCAGGCCGGGCGACCTGCCGCCGCTGGAGGCCGATGCCGCGCTGGAACCCGGCGACCGCAAGACGGTGACGCATTTGCGTAATTTTGCCGCGATTCCGCGCGGTGACAAGCCGATCACCATCCATTTCGAATTTTTCCGGCGTCCGGTGGCGGTCGAAGGCCAGGGCAAGGCCGAGCGGCTGATCGTCGAGACGACGCGGCTGGAGGACGGAAAAGCGGTCGGGACCGGCGAGCTCCACGCCATCCCCTGCGGCCTGATTATCGCCTGCATCGGCTATCGCACCGCCACCATCGAAGGCGTGCCTTATGACGGGGCGCTGGGGCGGTTTTGCAGCGACGCGGCCGGGCGTATCCTGCCCGGATTATATGCCAGCGGCTGGGCGCGGCGCGGGCCATCGGGCACCATCGGCACCAATCGGCCCGACGGCTTTTCGGTCGTCGAAGCGATCGCCGCCGATATCACCGCGAGCAAGGGCGGCGATGCAGCGGCGGGGCTCGATGCGCTGCTGGCGGCACGCGGGGTGGTATCGACGCATTTTGGCAATTGGCAGGCCATCGACGCCGCCGAAGTGGCGCGCGCCCGCACCGGCGCCCCGCGCGAAAAGTTCATCTCGGTATCGGAGATGCTGGGTCTGGCCGGCTAATCCGGTTGCGCGGGCCGTATGCCACCGCTATAGCCCCGCTTCCGCTACCGTCGGGGCGTAGCTCAGCCCGGTAGAGCGCTGCCTTCGGGAGGCAGAGGCCGGAGGTTCGAATCCTCTCGCCCCGACCAGCGGAATTTGCAGGGCCAAAAGGGTTGCCGACGCTTGCAAGCCGGGCTCAATGCTCCAACACGTACGCCGCGATTTCCGTTGGTTTCAGATGGCTCAGGTCCTTGTTGATCTCGGCGACCATCCTTGATTCGACATCCTTGTCGAACAATTTCCGCAGCACGCCCAACATCCGCGGCGGCGCGATCAGCACAAGCCGGTCCTTCGGGCCGGCAAGCTTGCAAAGCTGGGCAAGGGCATCGCGGCCGAAATCATCCTCGCGGCGCTGGTGGATGTCAGTGGCCTCATAGGCATGGCTGTTGGGGCTCATGCTTTCATGGCCGCGGCCCGGTCCGTCGGACATCATCTCGCGGCTGGCCGGATTCTTCATTACGTCCTCGGTAATCACTTCCAGATCGGGCTTCGCCTCATGGCCCTTGTTGCGCAGGATCAGCATGCGTGACCCGTCGACGACGAGGACATGGGCGGAATGTGGAATCTGCATGGGTTGGATACTCCTGTTCGGCAGTAATAATCATCGACGTGGCACGTCGGTTCCGCCCAAAGCCGCGGGGCGTCCAAAGCGCTGCGCGGCGCGAAGCAGCTCCACCACCTCGGCGTCGGCGGTCTGGCGAAATTCGGCATAATGCGCGCCGACGGCATGGAAAGGCTCGGGCTGTTCGAGGCAGACAATCTCGTCGCATTCGCCCGCCATCGCGGCGATCGTGTCGACAGGCGCCATCGGCACCGCAAGCACCAGCCGTTTCGGTGCGGCCTTGCGCAGCGCGCGCAGCGCCGCCGTCATCGTGCCGCCGGTTGCGATGCCGTCATCGACGACGATGACGGTGCGGCCGGCGATCGTCGGGGCCGGGGCATCGCCGCGATAGGCCCGCCGCCGCCGTTCGATCTCGGCCAGCTGCCGCCGGGTCTCGGCCTCGATATAGGCGTCGCTGGCGCCGGACAGGCGAACCACTTCGTCATTGAGCACGACCTGCGGCGCGCTGCCGTCGATGACGGCGCCAAGCCCCAGTTCCTCGTGACCCGGCGCCCCCAGTTTGCGCACGATCAGCACGTCGAGTTCGGCATCAAGGGCGCGCGCGACTTCGAACGCCACCGGGACGCCGCCGCGCGGCAGCGCCAGGATCAGCGGTCGATCGGCCTTGAGATGCGCCAGCGCCGCCGCCAGCCGGAGGCCGGCGTCGCGGCGATCCTGGAATTGGGGATGGCCGAACATCATTGCTGGCTCCTTGGCTTTCAAAAATATCGGCTGAACCAGCCGATGGCGTGGTGGACGACCTCGTCGAGCGTTCCCGGCTCCTCGAAAAGGTGGGTGGCGCCGGGGACGATCACCAGTTCGTGCGGGGCTGTCATCTGGTCCATCGCGCCGACGTTCAGCGCGATGACCGGCGTGTCGAGGCTGCCGACGATCAGCAATGTCGGCGCCGTAACCTTTGCCAGCGCCGCGGAGCCTGCAAGGTCGGGGCGGCCGCCGCGCGAGACGATCGCTGCGATCGTCACGCCATGCAGCGACGCCGCGAGCAAGGCCGCGCCGGCACCGGTGCTGGCGCCGAAATAGCCCTGCGGCAGGTCGTGAAGTTTGCCTTGCGTCCTTGCCCATGCGGACGCCTCGACGAGGCGTCGCGCCAGCAGCGGGATATCGAAGACATTGGCGCGATCGCGTTCCTCGGCGGGAGTCAGCAGGTCGAGCAGCAACGTCGCCAACCCGTCAGCGCGCAAACCGGCGGCGACCATGTTGTTGCGCGGGCTCAGCCGGCCGCTGCCGCTGCCATGGGCGAAGATGACCAGGCCGCGCGCCTTCGCCGGAACACCAAGCCGGGCCTGAAGACCTTGGGGATCGATGCTGACATCGATGACGGCAAGGGGATCGATCAACGCCATCATCACAATCCGAACGGCCAGGTTTCGGGGGCGCCGCGGACATGTTCATGCCCCAGCGGCGTGACGGCGCGGGTTTGTTCGAACCACACATAGGCATCGAACTGTTCGGCCATCACGGCTTCGAAATAATGGCTCGTCCGCTCGGTTTCCGGGCGATAGATTACCCCGATGGCGCGCTCCAGCAGGGGCGTGCGCAGCATGTCCGCCCGAGGGCCAAAAGACCAAAGCCCAGCTGCCCAAGCCACGAGAAGCACTGGCCAAGCGCGCCGTCATCGAGGCCATC
>JANNJH010000442.1:0-3132 GCA_031405775.1 Sphingomonadales bacterium
GTCCGTGTCGGTCAGGGCGCTGCGCCAAAAATGGGGTCTGGGGCCAAGGCCCCAGCCGCCAGAGGCGCTTTCCAGTCGCCGGAGGCATCAGGCTAGGCCGCCAGCGAATCATCCGGCAGCCTGCCGATCCGCGCTGCCGCACCGAAACGCCGCAACATCGCCTCGACAATCCGCCCCGAAGCATCGCCGGCGCCATAGGGCAGCGCCGCCTCGCTCATCCGCCCGATCGCGTGCCGGTCCGCCAGCAACCCGCGCACCGTATCGACGATTTCGCGCGACTCCGTGCCGATGAGCCGGGCATTGCCGCTATCGAGCCCTTCGCGCCGTTCGGTGACGTCGCGCAACACCAGCACCGGCACCCCCAACGCCGGGGCTTCCTCCTGCACGCCGCCCGAATCGGTCAGCGCCAGCGTCGCGCGCTGCAACAGCCAGATGAACGCCGCATAATCGAGCGGCGGCAGCAGATGCACCCCGGCGCGGCCGCCCAGAATCGCGTGGACCGGCCCCGCCACCGCCGGATGCGGATGCACCGGCACGACGATCTCCGCCTCAGCCGCCAGCGTCGCCAGCGCCGCCAGCACCTGTTCCAGCCGCGCCCCGTGATTCTCGCGCCGGTGCACCGTCGCCACGATCACCGGCCGGCGAAAATCGATCCCGGCGAAGCGCCGCGCCAGCATCGCCTCCAGCCCGGCGTCCTGCGCCAACCGCGCCTTCGTCAGCCGCAGCGCGTCGATGCCGGTGTTGCCGGTGACATGGATGGTATCGGCGGCGATGCCTTCATTGAGCAACGCCGCGCGCGCCGCCGCCGTCGGCGCGAAATGCACGTCGGCGAGCTGCGCGATGGCGCGCCGGTGCATTTCCTCGGGAAAGGGTTCGAAATGGCCCGAACGCAGCCCGGCCTCGACATGCACCAACGGTCGCCGCGCATAGACCGCCGCCTGCGCCCCGGCGAACGCCGTCGCCGTATCGCCCTGGACGATCACCGCCGCCGGGCGCAGCCGCTCGCAGATCGCCGCCAGCGCCGGCACCAGCGCGCCGATGACGGCGGCGGGCGTCTGGGCACGCCGCATGATGGCAAGATCAGCATCGGCGACCAGGCCGAACCCGGCGAGCGCTTCGTGGAACAATTCGCGATGTTGCCCGGTGGCGACGACATAGGTCGGCGCGCCCTGCGCCCGCAGCGCCAGAATCACCGGCGAAAGCTTGACAGCTTCAGGCCGCGTTCCCGCCACAAAGAGAAAAATCTGGTCCAGCAAAGCCCCCTTTACCATCGGCAAAGCGTAAATCAGGTCCAATGCGGCTGCAAGTTTATAGTAATGGGTCCTAATTATTTCTGCGCTTGCAAACATTGCATTTTATTAACCATTAATCCTCCGGCCAAAGCGATGATTGCGATCGAACCCGGAACGGATTCGACCGCAGCGACGTCAACCTGCCCGGCACCGTCGCACGGTTGCCCAATGCGCCCGGCTTGACCTAAAGACCGCCACATGGTCGCCAGCGGCCCGACGCATTTTCGCAGGAACGACAATCTTGGCCGACACCACGCATGAAACCGGCGAGCTGCACGCGACCAGCCGGTTCCGTTGCGCAAAAATTTCTTGCGGTCGCCGGCCGATGATTATCGCCGTCGCTTTTGCGGTCGCCGGCCGATGATCATCGCCGTCGCTTTTGCGGTCGCCGGCCGATGATCATCGCCGTCGATGGCCCCGCCGCCAGCGGCAAGGGCACCATCGCCCGCGCCCTGGCGCGCCACTATGGCCTGCCGCACCTCGATACCGGCAAGCTGTATCGCGCCACCGGCCTCGCTGTGCGGATGGCCGGACAAGACCCCGATGACGCTGCCGCCGCTACCGCCGCTGCGCGCGCCCTCGACCCGGCTCTCCTCGACGATCCCGACCTGATGAGCGGCGAGAACGCCCATAACGCCTCGATCGTCTCGGCCCACCCCAGCGTCCGCGCCGCGCTGCTCGAAACCCAGCGCGCCTTTGCCGCGCAACCCGGCGGCGCCGTCCTCGATGGCCGCGATATCGGCACCGTCATCTCCCCACAGGCGACTGCCAAGCTGTTCGTCACCGCCACCCCGCAAGTCCGCGCCGAACGCCGCCACCGCGAGCTTGCCGCCAAGGGCGATCCGGCCGATTTCGCCAGCGTCCTTGCCGACATCGCGGCGCGCGATGCCCGCGATTCGGGGCGCGCCGTCGCCCCCCTCAAACGCGCCGCCGACGCCGCCTTGCTCGACACTTCGGAATTGAGTATAGACGCGGCCGTCCAGCGGGCCATTGCACTTGTCGAAGCAGCAATCTCGCAGGGCGGCCAGAAACAGGTCTGAAAGCAATTGGGGTCATCAGCCCCGGCTTTTGGGCTTTTCGCTGGTGACGAATGGAGCGGTCGGCATGGTGCCGCCGCGACGACGACGAACAGTTGGCAATGGTGCCGGCTGAGAGACTTGCGTGGGGGCCGAAAGCCCGCGTGCCGGTTTCGACAAGACAAGGTTTACCTGAATTTATGGCAACTGCCGCCCAGCCGACGCGCGATGATTTCGCAGCAATGCTCGAATCGAGCCTCGGCAAGAACCAGAGCTTCGAGGGACGTGTCGTCAAGGGCATCGTCACCGGCATCGAGAACGACCTCGCCGTCATCGACGTCGGCTTGAAGTCCGAAGGCCGCATCCCGCTACGCGAATTTGCCGGCGTCGACGGCAAGCACGGCCTCACCGTCGGCGACGAAGTCGAAGTTTTCGTCGATCGCGTCGAGAACGCCAATGGCGAAGCGATGCTGTCGCGTGACCGTGCCCGCCGCGAAGCGTCCTGGGATGCCCTCGAAACGCAGTACGCCGCCGGCGAACGCGTCGAAGGCGTCATCTTCGGCCGCGTCAAGGGCGGCTTCACCGTCGACCTGTCCGGCGCCGTGGCCTTCCTGCCCGGTTCGCAGGTCGATATCCGCCCGGTGCGCGATGTCACCCCGCTGATGAACCTGCCGCAGCCTTTCCAGATCCTCAAGATGGACCGGAGCCGCGGCAACATCGTGGTCTCGCGCCGCGCCGTGCTCGAGGAGACGCGCCAGGAAGCGCGCTCGGAGCTGGTGGCCTCGCTCAAGGAAGGCCAGGTGCTGCAGGGCGTGGTCAAGAAC
>JANNJH010000443.1:0-9265 GCA_031405775.1 Sphingomonadales bacterium
ACTCGACCGTATCGTACGTTTTCTCAGTAACGATTGGGTTTTCGAGTGATGGCATGAATCTGCGGACCTTGAAGCTTTCGCCATGCGTCGTGAAGTGCGCGATCAGCCGGTCGCGCGACCATATTTCGCGTACCAGCGGCGCGTTGCGGGCGATGATGGCGCGCATCTCGGCCTCGATCGCCGGCAAATCATCGTCGGTGAACGGGCGGTCCCTGGGCGCGAAATCATAATAGAAACCATCGTCGGTCGATGGCCCAAAGGTGATCTGGGTTCCCGGAAACAGGTTCTGCACCGCCTCCGCCAGCACATGGGCGAAATCGTGGCGCGCCAGATCGAGCGCCTCGGCCTCGTCCTTGCCGGTGACCAGCGCCAGCGTCGCATCCGCAAGGATCGGCCGCGACAGGTCGACAAGTTCGCCATCGACGCGCGCCGCCAGCGCCGCCTTGGCAAGCCCCGGCCCGATGCTCGCCGCCACGTCGGCGCCAGTGGTGCCGCGCGCCACGGCGCGAACAGAGCCATCGGGAAGCGTCAGGTTGATGAGATCGGACATCGAGAAAAAGCCTGTGCGACGCCAAGATTGGCGCGGCGCCACCTGCGGCAACCCGGGCCGCCAAGTCAATCAGCGAAGCGCCGACGCGGCGGGCAGCGAAGCGCGCGGGCGATCAGCGCTCGACCGCCCGCGTGTAAAGATGCCAGGTGGCGTATCCGAGCACCGGCAGCGCCACCATCAGCCCGACGAACAGCGGCAACGCCGCCACGAACAGGATCGCGATGACGCGGATGCCCCAGCCGATCATCACCACCGGGCTGCGCCGGAACGCCGCGACCGAGGTCATCACGGCGGCGAATGGCTCGGTGCCCTTGTCGACGACCATCGGGAAGCTGAAGGCGCTGACCGCCAGTGTCACCAATGCGAAGAAGACGCCCGCCAAATTGCCGACAACAATCATCGTCCAGCCTTCGCGGGTGCCGAACAGGTCGCGGACGAAATCATCGGGCGTCACCGGCGCCAGCGTGACGATCCCGAAACCAACGGGCGTCACCGGCGCCAGCGTGCCGAGCGTCGCGGCGTAGATCACATAGGCAGTGCCCATCCAGGCGAGGAACAGCACCACCAGCATGATCGACAGCATCGCGAGCGGCGTCCGCGACCGGCCTTTCAGCGGATCGATGAAATGCCGCCACCTCGCATCCTCGCCGGCCTCGCGCCGCCGCGCCAGTTCATAATATCCCGCCGCCGCGATCGGGCCGACAAGGGCAAAACCGGCGACGAGCGGAAACATCAGCGGCAACAGATTGGCGTTGAACGCCAGCAGCGACGCCAGCACACCGACGAACGCGTAGATGAAGGGCAGCAGGATCACATCGCCGCGCTTTGCCAAGAAATCGTCCCAGCCGCGTTTCAGCGCCCAGCGCAGGTCGGCGTTGGTCAATGAACGAACGGGCGCAGCGGCAACCGGTGTCATCATCGTGTCCATCGCGAACTCCATCAGAGGCTAGCGGACAGCGCCGATGATACGCCGATGCGGCGCCGGCGCAATGCTTGACGTGGTGGGCTTGACATGGTGGCATCAGCGGCTTCGACCGGCTATCGCGGACGCCATGACCGACGTGCAATTCCTCGCCCATCGCGGCGCCGGCCTCGCCTATCGCTTTTGCCCCGGCGCGTCGGCGGCACCGCTGCTGGTGTTCCTGCCCGGCTATATGTCCGACATGACCGGATCGAAGGCCGAGGCGATGGCCGATTGGGCGACGGCCCGAGGCCATGCATCGCTGCGGCTCGATTATTCCGGCTGCGGCGCCAGTGGCGGCGATTTCCTTGGTGGCAGCATCGGGCGCTGGACCGACGATGCGCGCGCCGTCATCGATCATGTCGCGCCGGGGGGCCGCGTCGTGCTGGTGGGCAGTTCGATGGGCGGCTGGATCGCGTTGCGGTTGGGGTTGCTGCTCGGCGACAGGCTGGCCGGGCTGGTCGGCATCGCGGCGGCGCCGGATTTCGATCGGGGGCTGGAACCGTCGCCCGCCGACAGGGCCGCGCTGGCGGCGCAGGGCTGGTTCGCGCGGCCAAGCGGTTATGACGCCGGCGGCTATCGCTATTCGCGGGCGCTGATCGACGATGCACCGGCGCAGCATTTGCTCGGCGGCGACATCGCCATTTTCGCGCCGGTGCGGCTGCTCCACGGCCAGCGTGACGATTCCGTGCCTTGGGCGCTGTCGCTCGACATCGCCGAACGGCTGCGTTCGGGTGATGTTCAGGTGACGCTGGTCAAGGACGGCGACCACCGCCTGTCGCGGCCACGCGATATCGCGCTGTTGCTGGCGACGCTGGCGCGGCTGCTTGATGAGGACGCACGATGAAGCCTGGGCTTTTGCTGTTGTTGCTGGCCGCGTCGGCACCGGCGCTGGCGGCCCCAGTGGCGAGCGATCATCGCCGCCATGACATCTGCCTGGCGCTGGTCAAATCGGACCCCGGCCGCGCCATCGAGACGGCGCAGGCGTGGCGCATCGAAGGCGGCGGCGTGCCGGCGCGGCATTGTCTGGCGCTCGCCCACTTCGCCAAGGCGGATTATGCCGCGGCGCTGAAAAGCTTCGAAAGCGCCGCCACCGCGTCCGAGGCTGCGCGTGACGGCCAGGCGGTGACGCTGTGGAGCCAGGGCGCCGATGCGGCGATGCTCGCCAACCAGCCCGAAGCGGCGGTGCGCTTCCTTGGCCGCGCCATCGCCGGCGCCGGCGGCATCACGCTCAGCGCGCGCGCCGAAGCCAGCTTGCGGGTTTCGCGCGCCGAGGCGCTGGTCGATCTCAAGCGCAACGCCGAAGCCGCCGCCGATCTCGACACGGCGACGAAATCCGACCCGGAAGTGCCCTATGGCTGGTTGTTGAAGGCGACGCTGGCGCGGCGGATGGGCGACTTGAAGACCGCCGAAGCCGCGATCCTGATGGCGGCGCAGCGCCAGCCCGAAAGCGCCGATGTGCAATATGAAGCCGGCAACATCGCCGCGGCGCGGGGCAATGACCAGTTGGCGCGAGCGGCCTGGCTGGCAGCGGCGCGCGCCGATCCCGATTCGATCGCCGGCAAGGCGGCGAACAAGGCGCTGATGGGGGATTAAGGGCTGATCGGGGATTAAGGGTTTATCGGGGACTAAGACTGGGCGCTCAGTCGAGGTAGAAATCGATCGTCGTCACGACGCGCACCTTCTGGAACGGCGAGGCGCTGGCGGTGGCACCCGACGCGTCGCCGTCGCGCGGGATGATCGAGAAATAGCCTTGTGACGCCGACTTGATGTCACCGACGCTGGCACCCGAATCCTTGGCGAACTGTTCGGCGCCTTCGCGGGCGTTCTTCGTCGCCGCGGCGATCATCGGCGGCTTTACGGTGTTGAGACGGGTGAAGCTGTAGACCATGCCGCCGGTATCGGAATCGAACACCACGCCCTGGCGCATCAATTCGGCCTGCCGCGCATAGGCGGCGCGCGCGGCCATGACCTTGGCGGTGCGCAACTGGATCTTGCGGCGGATGGTGATGTTCGATCGGCCGTTCGAATCGACATATTGGTTGACGCTGATGCCGCCCGATTCGATCTCGTCGCCGCCAAAACCCTGCGCCTTGAGGAACGCCATCACCCTGTCGCCGTCGCTGTCGGCCTTGGCCTGCAAGGCGGCAAGGTCGCTGCCGACCGCCGACGCGCTGATCGTCCAGGTCGCCAGATCGGCGGTGACATCGCGTTCGGCGAGGCCGCGCACCGTCACGGCGCGATCGGCGTGGCGGGCGCGCGTCAGGCCATCGCCGAGCAGCCAGCCGCCGCCGCCGAGACCGAGCGACACGATGACGGCGGGAACGAGCAGCGCGAAAGATCGGATTTCGGACATCAGGGGCCTTTGAACTCGGGGGATCGGCTGGTAACGACGCGCATCGTCGTGCGCGCGGCGACATTACGACAATCTGAACATTGCAATTCCGCACCCGATTTGCCGGAGCAACCGATGCCGCGAGGCGATTTCCGCTTTTCCTTTCCCAAGCGCGTGCGTTATGCCGAGGTCGATGCCCAGGCAGTGGTGTTCAATTCGCGCTATCTCGAATATTTCGATATCGGGCTGGTCGAATATTGGCGCGCCGTGGGGCTGTATTCCGGCGCGGGGCTTGTCGGCTTACCCGATGTGCATGTCGTCCGGGCAGTGGTTAATTATCGCGCGCCGATCCTGCTTGATGAGATGGTCACCATCTGCGTGCGCTGTAGCCGCATTGGCACAACCTCGATGACGGTGCAGTTCGAACTTCACTGTGGCGACGACTTGCGTACCACCGGCGAGAGAGTCCATGTCGTCGTCGCCGAAGTCCGCGGTCGGCCTGCCCCGGTCCCCGCCGATGTCATCGCGAAATTCGAGGCCTATGAAGGCCGCAGCCTGAGGAGCCAGCCATGAAATATCTTCACACCATGATCCGCGTTTCCGATGTCGCGGCGACGATCGAGTTCTTCAATCTGCTCGGGCTGAAGGAGTTGAAGCGTTATGACAATGAAGCCGGGCGCTACTCGCTGATTTTCCTCGCGGCGCCGGGCGACGACAGCGCGCAGGTCGAACTGACGCACAATTGGGACGAGAGCGGCTATGCCGGCGGTCGCAATTTCGGCCATCTCGCCTATGCCGTCGATGATATCCACGCCGCCTGCCAGCGCTTGATGGATGGCGGCGTCACCATCAACCGGCCGCCGCGCGACGGGCGGATGGCCTTTGTCAAATCGCCCGACGGCATCTCGGTCGAACTGCTCCAGGACGGCCCGGCGCTAACGCCCGCCGAGCCATGGCTGTCGATGTCCAACACCGGGAGCTGGTGATGCTTGAAGTTGTTCAGGTTGCGGTGCTTTCGGACAATTACGTCTATCTCGCCCATGATGCGGCGAGCGGCGAAACCGCGGTCATCGACCCGGCGGTGGCGGAACCGGTGCTGGCGGCGGCGGCGGCGCGCGGCTGGAAAATAACCCAGATATTGAACACCCATTGGCACCCCGATCATGTCGGCGGCAACGCAGGCATCGTCGCTGCCACCGGCGCCAAAGTCACCGGGCCGAGGGGCGAGGCCGATCGCATCCCCGATATCAGCCGCGCCGTCGGCGAGGGTGATCGCGTGGCGGTCGGCGCTTCGGTCGCGCGTGTTCTCGATGTCGGCGCGCACACCGCCGGGCATATCGCCTATGTTTTTGATGACGATGGCGTATTGTTTCCCGGCGACACGCTGTTCGGGCTCGGCTGCGGCCGTTTGTTCGAGGGCACGCCGGCGATGATGCACGCGGCGCTGGCCAAGCTGATGGCGCTGCCCGATGCGACGAACGTCTATTGCGCCCATGAATATACCCAAAGCAACGCGCGCTTTGCCGTGACCGTCGAGCCCGACAATGCGGCGCTCGCGGCGCGCGTCGGCGCGATCGACGCGCGCCGCGCGCGCAACCTGCCGACCGTGCCCTTCACCATCGGCGAGGAACGCGCCACCAATCCCTTCGTCCGCGCCGCCAGCGTTGCCGAACTGGCGACGCGGCGGGCGGCGAAGGATGTCTTTAAAAGCTAGGCGACGAGGCTCAGCGCCGCGTGCCGCGCTTCGATGGCATCCCAGATGCGCGCCGGGGTGTTGGTGCCGTTGAAGCGATCGATGGCGACGATGCCGGTGGGCGAGGTGACGTTGATCTCGGTCAGATAGCCGGCGATAACGTCGATGCCGACAAACACCAGCCCGCGCGCCTTGAGTTCCGGGCCGATGCGGGCACAGATTTCGGCCTCTCGCGGCGTCAGCTCGGTCGGCTGGGCCTGCCCGCCGGCGGCGAGGTTGGAGCGGATTTCGCCCGATTTCGGCAGCCGGTTGATAGCGCCCGTCGCCTCGCCATCGACGAGAACGATGCGCTTGTCGCCCTCGCTGACCTGCGGCAGGAAGGCCTGGATCATGAACGGCTCGTTCCACACCGTGCCGAACAATTCGACCAGCGCCGGCAGATTGCCGTCGGTCCTGTCGATCAGGAACACCGCGGTCCCGGCATTGCCATACAGCGGCTTGACCACGACCGCGCCGTGGCGGTCGCGAAAGTCCATCGCCTCGTCGAGCGAGCGCGTCACCAAGGTCGGCGGCATCAAGTCGGGAAAGCGCAGCACGAACAGCTTTTCGGGCGCATTGCGGACCTCGGCGGGATCGTTGACCACCAGCGTTTCGGACTGGACCATTTCGAGCAGATGCGTCGCGGTTATATACCCCATGTCGAACGGCGGATCCTGCCGCATCAGCACGACATCGCTGTCATCGCCAAGGTCGATCGTCGCCGGGTCGCCGGCCCATTCATAATGCGCCCCGGCCTCGGGCTTGACGCGCAGCGGTCGCGCCCGCGCCCGCACCCGGCCCTGCTCGGCCGACAGCGCGGTGGCGAGGTAATGGTGCAGGCCATGGCCGCGCTTCTGGGCTTCGAGCATCAGCGCAAAGGTCGAATCGCCGCCGATCTTGACGGCTTCGATCGGGTCCATCTGGACCGCGACTCGCAGGGACATGGGCGTTGGTTTCCGATCAGCTGTCTGAACGCGCCAGTGCGGCAAGGGCGGCCTGGATGCGCCTGGCGAGATTGGCTTCATGGGTAGTTTCGAGCATCGCCGTCAAGCTGGCGCGCGCCGCCATGTTGTGGCCGAGCATTTGTTCGATGCGGGCGCGTTCCCACCACAGGCTGGTCATCCGCGGCGCGATCAGCGTCATGCGTTCATACAGCTTGAGCGCGCGCTTCGAATCGCCGCCGGCGCGCGCCCGGCTGGCCTGGTTGGTGATCAGCCGGATCAGCAATTGCCGGTTCGACATAGGTTCGAACCGCGCCGGCACCGGATCGCCGCCGCCGTGACGGGCGATTTCGACCGCGCGTTCGCGGCTGATGCCGACGCCATGGTCGAACGGGTCGATCAGCGCCGATTCGACGCCGCCCTTGACCTCGACGATGACATGGCCGGGCAGGTTGAGCGCTTCGGCGCGCCAGCCGACGCGGCGGGCGAGCGCGACATAGAGGATCGACAGCGCCACCGGCAGCCCGCGGCCACGCTCGATGATGGCGATGAGGTCGGCGTTGAGCGGGTTGTCATAATCCTCGGTGGCGCCGGTCAGCCCGGACTCGCTGGCGATCAACCCCGAAAGCCGCCGCGCCCGGCCATGGCCCGATACCGGCGCCGTGTCGCGTTGCAGGGCGATCGCCCAGCCGCTGACCAGCCGGCGCAGGCGCGCCGGCTCCGCCGTGGGCCGGTCGGCGTGCGCGATCGCGATACAGGCTTCGATCAGGTCGATGTCGCCATCGTCCAGCAGGCCCAGCTCGTTCAGCTCCATCGTCATTGCTCCCGCCAGATGGCGATCATGTGCACAGGCAGTGCCCAGGGCCGCACCAGCACCGCATCGATTCGCGTCGTGGTGCAGCGCCCGGCATAACGCGGAGCCAGCACACGCGACGCAGCTTCGATCCGACGCCGGGCGGCAGGATGCAGTGCAAAGATGCCGCTGTCGAGTGTCGCGCGCGCCTTGACCTCGACAAACACCAAAGTGTCGCCCTTTTGCGCCACCAGATCGATCTCGCCGACACGAGTCCGTGCTCGTCGCGCCAGGATGCGATAACCCTTTGCCTGGAGGAAAATCGCCGCGATCCATTCGGCGCGGCGGCCCTTGCGATCGTTGCGCCATCGCGATTGCGGATCAATCGCCGCCATCGTCGCTCCGCAGTTGCAGCGCGCGCGCATAGACGCTGGCGCGCGGCAGCCCGAGCGCGGCGGTGACGCTAGCCACCGCGGTCTTTACGCTGGCGTTCGCCAGTGCCGCGACCAGCGCCGCGTCGAGCGTTTCGGCATCGGCCGGTGGCGCTTCCCCCGGCGGACCGATGGTGATGACGATCTCGCCCCTGGGCGGCGCATCGGCATAGCGCGCGGCCAATTCGGACAGGCTGCCAGTGACGCATTCTTCGAAACGCTTGCTGATTTCGCGCGACACCGCCGCCGGGCGGTCGCCCAGCCCGGCGGCGAGCGCGGCGAGGCAGGCGCCAAGGCGCGGCCCCGATTCATACAGCACCAGCGTCGCGCGCAGGCTTGCAAGGTCAGCGATGGCGGTCGCCCTTGCCCCGGCCTTGGCCGGCAAAAAGCCGGCGAACAGGAAGCGATCGGTCGGCAGGCCGGCGAGGGTCAGCGCCGCGATGGCAGCGCAAGGCCCTGGAATGGTGACGATATTGACCCCGGCGGCGCGGGCATCGCGGACCAGCTTGTAACCGGGATCGGAGATCAGCGGCGTGCCGGCGTCACAGACCAGCGCCACGGCTTCGCGCAGCGCCCGCGCGATCAGGCCGCGCCGCGCCGCATCGTCACTATGATCGTGATAGGATTGCATCGGCACCTTGGCGCCGATGTGGTGGAGCAGCTTGGCGGTGACGCGGCTATCCTCGGCGGCGATCAGCGCGACACAAGCCAAAGTCGCCGCGGCGCGCGGGCCAAGGTCTCCGAGATTGCCGATTGGGGTCGCAACGATGTACAGGCCGGGTTCGAGCGGCGGCGCTGGCACCATGTTCGGTCGCTGAGCGTTGTCTGGGTGAAGAGGTTGCACATGCTTATCCTGAAACGTCGCACCCGGGGCTGGCAAGCGCCGCGGTTTACGGTCTCGCTGGCGATCGGCCTGGCGTTGCTCGTCTCTGCCTGCGCGACGCCGAAAAAGCCCGTTATTTCGGCACCGGCCGCGCCGGTCGCGGCAGCCGACCCGTCAACGTCGGCGCCGCTGCCCGAAGCATTGCAGAATCGCGTCGCGCTGCTGGTGCCGCTGACCGGATCGAACGCGCCGGTCGGCCGGTCGATCGCCAACGCCGCCAACATGGCGCTGCTCGATGTCGGCGACAAGCGCGTCAACCTGCGTGTTTATGACACCGCGCCGGGCGCCGCTGATGCCGCCAGCAGGGCGTTGGCCGATGGCGCGCGGCTGATCCTCGGGCCGTTGCTGGCGGGCGATGTTCGCGCCGTCGCGGCAGTGGCGACGGCGCGCAACGTGCCGGTGCTGAGTTTCTCCAACGATTCGAGCCTCGCCGGCGGCAATGTCTATATCCTCGGCTTCCAGCCGGGACAGTCGATCGCGCGCACCATCGCCTATGCCAGCGGTCGCGGCATCGAACGCTTCGCCGCGCTGGTGCCCGCCGGCGTCTATGGCCAGCGTGCCCAGACGGCCTTTGTCCGCGCCGTCGATGCCGCCGGCGGCCGCTCCACCGCCGTCGTCAGCTATTCGCGCGACCCGGCC
>JANNJH010000444.1:0-1393 GCA_031405775.1 Sphingomonadales bacterium
CGCTGATATGTCCGGCGACGGCGCTCGCCATGCAAAGCCTTGAATACGTGTCGATATTGGCTGAGCCGATAAAACCATTCATCAGCTTGTTGGCGACGTAATAATCCTCGGTCAGCAATTGCCCGGAGACGTAGAAGGCGACGCTTTGCGGGCCATGTTCGGCGATTGTCGCCTTGAATTTTTCGGCGACATGGCCCAGCGCCTCGTCCCAACCCGTCACGCGCCCGGCGATTTCGGGCGCCAGCAGCCGCCCCTCCAGCCCGATGGTCTCGCCCAGGTGCGTGCCCTTGGAGCATAATTTCCCCCGGCTGGCGGGATGCTCGGGATCGCCGGCGATGGTCGCGGTGCGTTCGCCGGTCGGGGTCGCGATGATCCCGCAGCCGACGCCGCAATAGGCGCATGTGGTCTTGACCGCAGTCAACCGACGCTGGCCAGTGCCGCGGCACGGCCGATCAGGATGCGTCCGCCGCTGATCTTCACCGGGATCACCGGCACACAGCCTTCATCGGACCCCAGCGCCTTGCCGGTGACCAGCGAGATGCGCCAATTGTGCAGCGGGCAGGTCACGGTGGTGTCGTGGACGATGCCCTGGCTCAATGGCCCTTGTTTGTGCGGGCATTTGTTGACCAGCGCATAGACACCGCCGTTGGCGGTCTGGAAGATGGCGATTTCGTCGCCGCCCTTCACCGGCAGCGTCCGCGCCCCCAGCGCCGGAAGCTGGTCGACCGGACCGATATCGAGCCATTCGGGTTGCATCCGGGAGTCCTTCACGTCGTTTTTCACGCTGCCGCTGTCCCTCACGCTGTCGATCACGCTGTCGCTCATGCCGACACCATCGGGCGGATTTCGGCGAGATGCTGGTGCAGCTTGTCGTCCTCCCCGGCGGCGCGTTTCGCCCAGGGGTCGTCCTGCATGAAGCTTTGCGAATAGTGAAAACGCTCCCGCAGGGCTTCGCGCCCGGCCGTATCCTCGACGATACGCTGCTTGATATAGTCCATCCCGACGCGCTCCACCCAGGGCGCGGTGCGATCGAGATAACGGGCTTCCTCGCGGTAAAGCTGGATGAAGGCGGCGCAGTAATCGAGCGCTTCCTGTTCGGTCTCAACCTTGCACAGCGCATCGGTGCCGCGCAGGTGGATGCCGCCATTGCCGCCGACCGACAGTTCATAGCCGCTGTCGACGCAGATGATGCCAAAGTCCTTGATCGTCGCTTCGGCGCAGTTGCGCGGGCAGCCCGACACGGCGATCTTGAACTTGTGCGGCATGAAGCTGCCCCAGGTCATCTGTTCGGTCTTGATGCCCAGCCCGGTCGAATCCTGCGTGCCAAAACGACACCATTCGGAGCCGACACAGGTTTTCACGGTGCGCAGCGCCTTGGCATAGGCATGGCCGC
>JANNJH010000445.1:0-6324 GCA_031405775.1 Sphingomonadales bacterium
CGTTGAAGGTGCGGCTCGAAGCCAATGGCAGCAAGATTCGGTCATCAGCGAAGCTGGCGCGGTAGCGACCTGATCCAGAACGCGCGCGCTAATTCCCCCCTCCCTTTCAAGGGAGGGGTCGGGGGTGGGTGAGTCGCCCACGCCGGAATGAGTCACCCACCCCCAGCCCCTCCCTTGAAAGGGAGGGGGGCCGTCAGTCCCCCCTCGTCCACAGCCCGGTCCGCGCCGGTCCCGGCGCCGGCCAACGCCGCTGGCGCCCCAGCGTTTCGGCCAGCGCCATTGCCACCGCCGCCAGTTTTTCCGCCTTTGTCGTGTGCATCCGGCGATCGAGGCCATCCGCCCCGGCATCGCGAACCTTGCGCCCGATCCCGCCATAAATCCGCGCCGCCGCCAGCACCGCCCAGGCCGCGCGCCACGGCAGCGCCGGGGTGCCGTATAGCGCCGACGCTTCATAGTCCTCGGCGAGGTTTACCAGCCGCGTCACCAGCCGCGCCAATTGGCGACGATTGGGCGGAAAGGCGAAACTGCGCGCATCAAGGTTGACGCTCGCCAGCCAGTCGTCGGGAATATAGCGGCGGCTGTTGGCGGCATCCTCGATCACGTCGCGGGCGATGTTGTTGATCTGAAAGGCGATTCCCAGATCGGATGCCCTATCAAGCGTCGCCTTGTCGTCGGGCGACACCCCCATGACGATCGCCATCATCACCCCGACACAGCCGCCGACGTGATAGCAATAGCTCAGCGTGTCATCGAGGCTGACGAACGGCCGCTTCTCGATGTCGATGCGGAAACCATGGACGAGATCGCGCGGGTAACGCTGTGGCATGCCGGTCTCGCGCACCACCCGCGCCAGCGCTTCATACGCCGGATCGCCCGTCGGCTGCCCGGCCAGCGCCAGTTCGGTCAGGCGTTCGACTTCGGCCAGCCGCTCCGCCGGCGGGCGATCATCGTCGTTGCGCCCATTCCCCAGCAGCTGGCCATCGATGACGTCATCGGTGTGGCGGCACCAGGCATAAAGCAGCATCGCCCGGTCGCGGGTGACGGGGTCGAACAGCCGCGACGCCATGGCGAAGCTTTTGGAACCGCGGGCGATGGCGGCGCGGGCATGGCCAAGGATGTCGGTCATGCAGTGACAACCCTCTCCCCTTGAGGGAGAGGGCGACTCGCCCAAGGCGAGCGGGGAGAGGGGTATCTTTTCGTCAACGCAATTCCCTCACCCTCCCACGCCCAAGCAGGCGCCGGCCCCTCCCTCTCCCCTGAAGGCAGAGGCGTCGAAGGTCAAGCTGCTGCTCTTTGCCCGAGCAAGTCCGCGATCATCAGCCTGCCCGTCGCCTTGGCCGAACCGACAACCCCCGGAATCCCCGCCCCCGGATGCGTCCCGGCCCCGACGAAATACAGGTTGGTCAGCACATCGTCGCGGTTATGCGTGCGAAAGAACGCCGATTGCCACAGCACCGGCTCAAGGCTGAAGGCGCTGCCCAGATGCGCCTGCAACTCGGTCGAAAAATCCTTGGGGGTGAAAATGCGCATCGTCACCAGATCGCGCCGCAAATTCGGCAGCACCCGGCGTTCGAGCGCGTCGAGGAGCTTGTCGGCATAGGCCGGCGCGATCCTGTCCCAATCGACGTCGAGCTTGCCCCGGTGCGGCACCGGCGACAGCACATAGAAACCGCTGTGCCCCGGCGGCGCCATGTCCGGGTCGGTCGCGGTCGGGTGATGGAGATACAGCGAAAAATCATCGGCCAGCGCGCCGCCCCGGTAGATGTCCGCCAGCAGTTCCTTGTAGCGTTCGCCGAACAAGATCGTGTGGTGCTTCACGTCGGGGCGTTCGCCCTTCAGGCCAAAATAGACGACGAACAGCGACGGCGACCAGCTGCGCCGCGTCATCGATTTCGCCATCGCCTGGCCGCGCGGATGGTCGCCGAGCAGGTCCTTGTAGGTGTGGACGACATCGCCGTTCGAGGCGACCGCGTCGAAGCGCCCGCTCCAGCCATCATTGGTGCGCACGCCCGTCACCCGGCCGCTGTCGGCGGTGATGGTTTCGACCTTGGAACCGATGCGGACGCTGCCGCCCAGATCCTCGAACAGCCTGACCATGCCGCGCACCAGCGCATGGGTGCCGCCGCGCGGGAACCAGACGCCCCATTTCTTTTCAAGCGCGTGGATCAGCGCATAGATCGCGCTGGTCTTGAACGGATTGCCGCCGACCAGCAGCGAATGGAAGCTGAACGCCTGGCGCAGTTGGTCGTCCTCGATATAGCGCGCCACCATGGTATAGACCGAGCGGAACGCCTGATATTTCATCAGCTGCGGCGCCGCCTTGAGCATCGACTTGAAATCGAGAAACGCCTCATGGCCAAGCTTTTCATAGCCCTCGCGAAAGACATTGCCGCTATATTCGAAAAACCTGGCGTATCCTTCGACGTCTTTCGGGCTCTTCGCCGCGATCTGTTCGTAAAGCTGTTGATCGTCGTTCGAATAATCGAAGACATAGCCGTCTTCCCACATCAGCCGGTAAAATGGCGCGACCGGCATCAGCTCGACATAGTCGGACAGCTTGCGCCCCGACAGCGCCCATAATTCCTCCAGGCAGGTCGGATCGGTGATCACCGTCGGCCCGGCATCGAATTTGAAACCATCGTCTTCAAAAACATAAGCCCGGCCGCCGGGCTTGTCGCGGGCCTCGATCAGCGTCGTTGCAATACCGGCCGATTGCAGGCGGATGGCCAGCGCCAGCCCGCCAAAGCCACTGCCTATAACCGCCGCGGTCGTCATGCTTTTCGCATTCCATGCGCGGTCGTAACGCTTTGCATTTCATACTTTATCAGCGCGCCGATCGCCCGCAGCGGCGGGATCGGCGGCTTGCCGCTCAGGATACGCAGCCAGTCCCGCAATCGCGGTTTCGCCGCATAGAAACGCCCGACCAGCGCCTCATCGAGCCCGTAAAAACGCTCGAATATGTGGCGACGCTCGTCATTATCGGCGGCAAGGAACAACATGCGGTTGAGCAGCCGGTACATCGAGCGCGACTTCCACGCCCCGACACTATGCTCGCGGACGGCGCGATAGATCGTCGCGGCATCGAGCACCGGCAGCGCGGCGATGAGGTCGGCCATGCGCACCGCATCGGCAAAGCTGTAGCCGGTGACCGGGTGGAACATCGCGGCGCGCAAGCCGACGCGCGGCACGCTGTCGCCTTCGTCCCAGAACGCCTCGATATCGCCGCCCAGCCCAAGCGGCAGGATGCCGATTTCCTCGCGGATGACACGCACCACGCTCCAGCCCTGCGACGCCGCATAATCGGCGAGGCGATGGCGCAGCGATTCAAGCGACAGATCGGCGCCATCGCTGAAATACGTATCCTCGATCAGCACGTGGCGCGGCCCGAACGGCAAGGTATAGACGAAGCGATAACCATCGAATTGCGGCACCACCGCGTCCATGATCACCGGCCCCGTCAGGCCGTGCGGCGCGGCGAGCTCGATCTCCTGCCCCAGGAATTTCTGCCACCTGAGGTCGAGCGCCTTGGTTGGCCCCTGCCCGCGCCCGTCGATAACCGCGCCGGCGGTCAGCACGCGCTGGTCACCAAGCGTCACGCTGGTCGGCGTCACCGCGTCAATCGGCGTCGCGGTGAGGACGCGATCGGCGGGCAGCGCGCGGGCGACTACATCGGCAAACAACGCCGACGTGCAACTGCCGTAACCCGCCTGCAAGGTCCGGTTTCGCCCCGGAAACCGCACGTCGTAATGGTCCCAGCGATGCGCGAACAACGGCGCCGTCCATTGACGCTGTGCGGGCGTCAGTTCATCGCTGAACGACGACCAGATGTGGTTGCCGCCAAGCGTCGCCCCGGCTTCGACGATGGCGACGCGCACTTGCGGCCGCAGCTGCGCCAGCCGCAGCGCGATCAGGCCATTGGCGAGGCCGCCGCCGGCAAGAATGATGTCAAAGTCCATAGCGTCGTCATAAGCGGGGACGCGACACGGCGAAAGCCCGGCGACTTCTTCCCCCCTCCCTTCCAAGGGAGGGGGCGGGGGTGGGTGACGTTCGGAAATCCGTGTCCTGTTGCGACAGAGTCACCCACCCCCAGCCCCTCCCTTGAAAGGGAGGGGAGCCGTCAGCGCAAGCTGAACTGGTCGCTGAACGCTCGCAGATAGGCCAGCATCGCCGCCGAGGCGTCGTCGGACAGCCGGATATGGCTGCGCCGCGCGTCGCTCGGGTCGATCCGCCGCTCCAAAAGCCCGGCCTCGGTCAGGCTGCGAACCCAGCGCAGCGCCGTCGTCGTCGGCACCGCGGCGGCAATGCACAGGCTCGAAACCGGCACCTGCTTGCCCTCCATCTGCGCCGCGGTCAGGTCGAGCAGCATGTCCCACGCCGGATCGGCAAAGATTTCGGCGGGGAAATAACGCTCGCGGTCACGCCGCAACCGCAGCATCCGGCGGACCAGCGCGGCATCGACCGGGCGATCGATGACGAGCGTGTCGCGCTGCGCCTGCGCCAGCCGCGCCAGCTGGTCGGCGATGCGCCCGGCCTCCGCCGACAACGCGTTGATCATTCGCGTCGTGCCGTCCGACAAATCGCGCACGCCAAAGGCCGCCGGCCGCGCCGTTGCGGCAGCGAATACCGCGCCCATCGCGGCATCATCATCGCCGTCGAGGACAAAGCCCTCGGCGCAATCGATCCAGGCCGCATCGAACCCGTCGGACGGCGCCGAATCGAGCGTCACGCCGGCCAGCCTGAGCACCACCGGCAGCCCGGTTCGCAACACTTCATCCACAGAAACCAGCGCCAGATCGCCGCTTTCGATCAGCCAGCAATCGCCTTCGACCGGCCCGCGGTTCCGCAGCGATTCAAGCGGCTGCCGGATCAATTGCCAGCCGAAGCCCACTCCTGGCCCCGCTCCTGGCCCCGCTCCTGGCCCCGCTCCCGGCCCCGGTTTCACCGCGCCATCGCCCGGCGAAAGCACCCGGATCACCGGCGTATCGAAACCGTTATGGTTCCAGTTATGCGTCATAATACGGGGATCGACATTCATTTCGGCAACTCTTTCATGTGACTTCACTGTCAATGTTTTTACGGTGAAGTGCAAGCTGTTGGAGAGAACGGCAAGTTTCGGGTCGAGTGTTAACCATTCGTTTACCACGCATCGGACCCTGATATGTCGTCGAGCCGTGACACGATCGCTCCACAACTTGCCTGTCTTGTCGGCAATAGCGCTTCTATTGACGCTATTCGTGCCGAGATCGAAACGATCGCCGATTCCAGCGCGTCGGTGCTGATTACCGGCCCGTCGGGTTCCGGCAAGGACGTCGTCGCGCAATTGCTGCATCAACGCAGCCGCCGCGCCGCCCGGCCGTACATCGCGCTCAACTGCGCCGCCGTCGCCGCCGACCTGCTCGAAAGCGAGATGTTCGGCCATGAAGCCGGCGCCTTCACCGGCGCCACCCGCGCCCGCCCCGGCCGTTTCGAAGCCGCGCATGGCGGCACCCTGTTCCTCGATGAAGTCGGCGACATGGCGCCGGCGATGCAGGCCAAGCTGTTGCGCGCGCTCGAAACCCGCATCGTCGAGCGCGTCGGCGGGATGCTGCCGATTGCCGTCGATGTGCGCTTGGTGGCGGCGACGAGCGTCGATCTGTTCGCCGCCATCGATCGCGGCAATTTCCGCTCGGATCTTCTCTATCGCCTCGATGTCATTCGCATCGAGATGCCCAGCCTGGCCGAACGTATCGAGGATTTGCCGCTGCTCATCCAGCATTTCAGCGCGCGGCTTGCCGGGGTGCCGGTGCGCTTCGATGCCGGCGCCATCGACGTGCTGATGGAGCAGGCCTGGCCCGGTAATGTCCGCGAACTCAAGAACGTCGTCGAACGCGCCCAGGCGCATTTCCCCGGCGAAATCATCGGCCGCGACGCGCTGGCCAAGCTGTTGCGGCCCGTCGCCAGCGCCGCGAATGCCCCGGTGGCGCACAGCGCCACAAATGCCGCTGTGGCACGCCGCGCCCCTGCCAGCCGTTCGAACCCGTCAACGCCTTCAACCCTGCCGCCGATCCGCGATTTCAGCGAAGGCGGCATCGACCTGAAGCGCATCCTCAACGATCTCGAACACGCCTATATCGTCGAAGCGCTGAACGCGTCGGGCGGCGCCGTCGCCGCCACCGCCAAAATGCTCGGCCTGCAACGCACCACATTGATCGAAAAAATGCGCCGCATGCACATCGGCCCCGGCTCCGCCTGAACAGCGCCCCCCGGTGCCAACAAAGCGCCTCCGGCGGTTGGGGCCGCAGGCCCCAAACCCCATTCCATGGTCAAATAGCACAAACCGGGGCC
>JANNJH010000446.1:0-1210 GCA_031405775.1 Sphingomonadales bacterium
GGCCGCATCGGCGAATGGGCCGAGATGGCGGTGGCCGAGGGGCTGGTGTCGGTGCATTTCGTCAACGTCGTCTCGCGGCCGATCGTCGCGCCGTGGGGCGGCGGCGACGCGCGGCTCGGCACCAACCCGTTCGCGGTGGGCATCCCGGTGCGGGGCGGCGAGCCGGTGCTGCTCGACTTCGCCACCAGCGTCATTGCCCAGGGCAAGGCGCGCGTGGCCCACAACAAGGGCGAGCAGATGCCCGCCGGTCGCTTGCTTTCCTCAATCTTACTGAATGACGCGTCGTTTTCGTACGAAATGGAAACCTCCGCAGCGCTTGGCTTTGGGTTCCGCTGCGGGTTTCTCGGCCTCCTCCACCTTGAAGTCATCCGCGACCGGATCGAGCGGGAATATAATATCGACCTGATTACAACCGCGCCTTCGGTCGTCTATCACCTGTTCATGAAGGACGGGACGATGCGCGAATTGCACAATCCTGCCGACATGCCCGACCTGACGCTGGTGGACCATATCGAAGAGCCGCGGATCAAGGCCACGATCCTTGTCCCCGATGAATATCTTGGCGATATATTGAAGCTGTGCCAGGACCGCCGCGGCGTACAGAAAGACCTGACCTATGCCGGTTCGCGTGCGATGGTGGTCTATGATCTGCCCCTCAACGAAGTGGTGTTCGACTTCTATGATAGGCTGAAAAGTGTTACCAAAGGGTATGCGTCCTTTGATTATCAACTGTCAGCGTATCAGGAGGACGCGCTGGTCAAGATGTCGATCCTTGTGAACGACGAACCCGTTGATGCGCTCTCCATGATGGTCCACCGCGACCGCGCCGACATGCGCGGCCGGGCGATGGTCGAGAAACTCAAAGACCTGATCCCCCGCCACATGTTCAAGATCCCGATCCAGGCTGCCATCGGCGGTCGCGTGATCGCCCGCGAGACGCTGAGCGCGATGCGCAAGGACGTGACGGCGAAGTGCTATGGCGGGGACGCCAGCCGGAAGAAGAAGCTGCTGGAGAAGCAGAAAGCCGGCAAGAAGAAGATGCGCCAGTTCGGGAAAGTGGAAATCCCGCAGGAAGCGTTCATCGCGGCGTTGAAGCTGGATGGGTGAGGTGCGACCCCGGCGTGAGCCGGGGGGAAACGGTCCGGTGGACCGTTTTCAGCGCCGCACGCCAGTGCAAGCCTGCGCGAGCTGGGGGATCTAATTGAAAAAC
>JANNJH010000447.1:0-5133 GCA_031405775.1 Sphingomonadales bacterium
GCGCGCGCGTACTGGAGCGCGCTGGCGGAACCCGCCAAAAGCTGCTTTCGTTTCCTGCATGTCTCGACCGATGAGGTCTATGGCTCGCTGGGCAGCGACGATCCGGCCTTCAGCGAAACCACGCCCTATACCCCCAACAGCCCCTATTCGGCATCAAAGGCCGCATCCGACCATCTCGTGCGCGCTTGGCACCACACCTATGGCCTGCAAGTTACCACCTCGAATTGCTCGAACAATTACGGCCCATATCAATTTCCCGAAAAGCTCATTCCGCTTTTCCTGATCAACGCCCTCCATGGCCGGGATTTGCCGATTTACGGCGACGGCATGCAGATCCGTGACTGGCTCCACGTCGAGGACCATTGCCGCGGCATCGAGGCGGTGTTGCAGCGCGGCCGCGTCGGCGAAACCTATTGCATCGGCGGCGGCGCCGAACTGCCCAACATCACCGTCATCGACACGCTGTGCGCCGCGGTCGATGCCGCCTTCGCCGCCGATCCGGCGCTGGCAATACGCTTCCCCGATGCCCCCGCCGCGCATGGCCGCTCCACCGCCAGCCTGAAAACCACCGTCACCGACCGCCCCGGCCATGATCGCCGCTACGCCATCGACGAGACCAAGGCGCGCGCCGAACTCGGCTATGTCCCGGCGCGCGATTTCGAAACCGGATTTGCCGCGACGCTGGCCTGGTATCTCGGCAACCAAGGCTGGTGGCGCGCCGTCCTCGACGGCAGCTACCGCGACTGAATCCCTCTCCCCTCGCGGGAGAGGGCGACTCGGCGAGGCCGAGCGGGGTGAGGGGTCTCCCTCGTGGAATCACGTGACGCCCCCACCCGACCAATCTACACCTGTTGCAATGCGTCTCCGCCGCCCCGCCACCATGATCCGCCAGCTGGTGAAGACACAAGCCGCGGGCGGTTATGTCCTGATGGCCGCCGCCGCGCTGGCCATGCTGGTCGCCAATTCCGCCCTGTCGGAAATCTATGTCAACACACTCCACGCCGATTTCGGCGGGCTATCGCTGCTGCACTGGATCAACGACGGGCTGATGGCGCTGTTCTTCCTGCTCGTCAGCCTCGAAATCAAGCGCGAGCTCATCGACGGCGAGATGTCGTCGTGGCGGCGCCGCATCCTGCCGGGCGCCGCCGCGCTCGGCGGCATGGCGGTGCCGGCGCTGGTCTATCTCGCCATCAATCGCAATTTTCCCGCCAATCTCAACGGCTGGGCGATCCCGGCCGCCACCGATATCGCCTTTGCGCTGGGCGTCCTCGCCCTGCTCGGCAGCCGGGTTCCGGCGTCATTGAAGCTGCTGCTCACCGCCATCGCCATCATCGACGATCTCGGCGCCATACTGATCATCGCCATCGTCTATACCGACAGCCTCAACCTGGCCGCGCTCGGCGTCGCCGCCGCCGGCCTCGCCATCCTCGTCGCGTTCAATCGCTGCAAGGTCCAGTCGCTCATCCCCTATCTGCTGATCGGCAGCGGAATCTGGTATGCTGTCTTGCAGTCGGGCATCCATGCCACGCTCGCCGGTGTCGCGGTGGCCTTCACCATCCCGCTGAAAAAGCCCGCAGGCAATATCGAGGGCGATGAATCGCCGCTGCTCCGCCTCGAACACGCGCTGTCGCCAATCAGCGCCCTCCTCATCGTGCCCGTTTTCGGCTTCGCCAACGCCGGCGTCGATCTGCGCTTGATGGTCCCGGCCGATGCCGTCGCCCCGGTGCCGCTCGGTATCGCCCTCGGCTTGCTTTTCGGCAAGCAGATCGGCGTCTTCGGCGCCATCGCCGCGCTGGTGAAATCGGGCATCGCCGATGCGCCCGTCAACGCCAGCTGGCGGCAGCTCTGGGGCATGTCGGTGCTTTGCGGCATCGGCTTCACCATGAGCCTGTTCATCGCGGCGCTGGCGTTCGGCGAAGCCAGTCTCCAGGATTCGGCCGCCAAAATCGGCATCCTCGCCGGTTCGATCCTGTCGGCACTGGCTGGCTGGCTGATCCTCAGGAACACCCGACCGCAGGGCGACAAGCCATGAAATTCCTGCGTCGCTACATCATTTTCACGGCCTTTGCCGCCACCATGCTCGCGCTGGGCACGGGGCTGGCGCTGGTCCTCGACCCGGCCTCGGCGCTGCTTGCCGGCTTCGATGGCGGCGCACTGGTCTTTCTTGCGCTGCTTTTGCGCAGGTTCGACCGTGAAACGGCCGAAAGGATGCGCCGTCGCGCCGCCGATAACGAACCCGACCACCACAGCCTCGTCGCCATATCGCTTGTCATCGTCGCGGTGGTGCTGACCGCCGTCTGGGTCGAACTGGCCGGGCGCGGTGGCCGCGATCACGGCGGCGTCGCGCTCGCGCTGGGCACGCTGGCTCTGGCCTGGTTGTTCACCAACTGCCTGTTCGCACTGCATTATGCCCATATCTGGTACCTGGGCGGCGACGGCGCTGATCGCGGCGGCCTCACCTTTCCTGGCAAGGACGAAACCCCCGACTATTGGGATTTCGCCTATTTCGCCTTCGTCCTCGGCATGACCTTCCAAGTCTCCGATGTCGTCATCACGTCGAAACGCATGCGTCGGCTGGCGCTGTTCCACGCCATGGTCGCGTTCGTGTTCAACATCGCCGTCGTCGCGCTGTCGGTGAGCCTTGTCGCCGCCGCGCTCGGCGGCTGAACAAAAGTCATCGCCGCCGCGCTCGGCTGATTAACTCAGATTCGCGCGCAGCATCCACGCCGTCTTCTCATGCACCTGCATCCGCTGAGTCAGCAGATCCGCCGTCGGCTCATCATGCGCCGCATCGGCCAGCGGAAACACCGCCCGCGCCGTGCGCACAACGGCGAGTTGATCTTCGGCGAGGATGCGAACCATCTCAGTCGCCGGCGAGTTACCCTCGGCTTCCTTGATACTGGCGAGCTTGGCATAAGCCGAATAACTGCCGGGCGCCGGTTCACCCAGCGCGCGGATGCGTTCGGCGATCAGGTCCACCGCCAGCGCCAGCTCGGTATATTGCCCCTCGAACATCAGGTGCAGCGAATTGAACTGCGGACCGGTGACGTTCCAGTGAAAATTATGCGTCTTCAAATACAGCGTATAGGTGTCGGCGAGCAGCTTCGACAAGCCGACAGCAATGGCACGGCGCTGCTTGTCGTCCATTCCCAGATCGATCGTTGCGGTCTTTTTCGCAGCTTTCGCCATTGCGTCCTCCATTTTCGTCGGCCAAGTCTATGCCACATGAAAATGGCGTCCAGTGAAAAACCCCACTGAACGCCATCGCCTCAAACGATCAACGCTGATGTTATCGGCACGTTACATTGTTAAGGCCGATCGAATTTCCCAGGATAGCGCCAAGGTCATCGCTATGGGCGCCATCCGCGCCCAAAAGGCATCATAAGTCATTGAAGGGCGTGGTGGGCGCGACAGGGTTTGAACCTGTGGCCCCTGCCGTGTGAAGGCAGTGCTCTACCGCTGAGCTACGCGCCCACGCCCGCAAGACCGCCGGCGACCGGCGAAGCGGCTGGTTAGGCGACGCCAGCGCCCAAGTAAAGCCCATCTTGACGCCGCATCACGAAGCCCCCTACTCCGCCGCGCCAATCGCCGCATGGTTGCACGCGTCCTTCAAATTGCGTCCGACGCGGAATTTGGGTGCGACGCTGGCGGCAAGGTTCATCGGCTCGCCGGTGCGCGGGTTGCGCCCGGTCGAGGCCTTGCGAACCCCGGCGACAAAATTGCCGAATCCAACCAGCCGCACTTCCTCGCCATTGGCAAGGGCTTCGGTGATGGTATCGAGGACAGCGTCGATCGCACGCGCCGCGTCGGTGCGGGCAAGCCCGGTCACATCGGCCACACGGTTGGCCAGATCCTGCTTGTTCATCGACTCATAAGCCCCGGAATCGCGCCGCAAACGCCTATCATGCCCGGACGGCCCGGCGTGTCAAAGCAAGACTTGCAAAACCGGCAGGGCTGACGACCAATCGTGCCGGTTTTGCAGTTCAAATGCCTCAGTGACGAACTGCGGCTTCCGCACTCGCGGCCGGATCGGGCCGTGCCGCCAGTTCGTCCGCTTCCGACCATTCGATCGGCACCAGCGGCTTGGTCAACGCCAGCGCCAGCACCTCGTCGACATGGGAAACCGGCGTGATCGTCAACCCCTGGGTGACATTCGCCGGGATCTCGGCAAGGTCCTTGGCGTTATCGTGCGGGATGAACACCGTGGTGATGCCGCCCCGAAGCGCCGCCAGCAGCTTTTCCTTCAAGCCACCGATCGGCAGCACCCGGCCGCGCAGCGTCACTTCGCCGGTCATCGCCACGTCTTTCCTGACCGGAATCCCGGTCAGTGTCGAAACGATCGCCACCACCATGGCAACGCCCGCCGAAGGCCCGTCCTTGGGCGTCGCGCCTTCGGGCACATGGACATGAATGTCCTTCTTCTCGAAAACCGACGGCTTGATGCCGTATTGGATTGCCCGCGCCTTGGTGAAGCTCAGCGCCGCCGAAATCGATTCGGTCATCACGTCGCCAAGCTTGCCGGTCGTCTTCACCAGCCCCTTGCCCGGTGCCGTCACCGCCTCGATCGTCAGCAATTCGCCGCCGACTTCGGTCCAGGCCAGCCCGGTCACCGCGCCGATCTGGTCCTCGACCTCGCCGACGCCATAGCGATATTTTTGTACCCCGGCGAATTCGGCAAGGTTGTCGCTGTCGACGACGACCGATGTGACCTTGCCTTCGAGGATGCGCCGCAGCGACTTGCGCGCCAGCTTGGCCAGTTCGCGCTCGAGCGTCCGCACCCCGGCTTCGCGGGTGTAATAGCGGATGAGATCGCGCAGTGCCGCATCGGTGACGCTGAACTCGCTTTTCTTCAGGCCGTGCGCTTCATATTGCTTGTCGAGCAGGTGGCGCTTGGCGATCTCGACCTTCTCATCCTCGGTATAGCCCGACAGATGGATGATCTCCATGCGATCGAGCAGCGCCTGCGGCATGTTGAGGCTGTTCGCCGTTGTCACGAACATCACGTCCGACAGGTCGTAATCGACCTCGAGGTAATGATCGTTGAACGCCTTGTTCTGTTCAGGATCGAGCACTTCAAGCAGCGCCGACGACGGATCGCCGCGGAAGTCCTGACCGAGCTTGTCGATCTCGTCG
>JANNJH010000448.1:0-1446 GCA_031405775.1 Sphingomonadales bacterium
GGCGACATAGCCGCCGGGGCCGGAGCCGAGGATGACGAGATCGAAGGATTCAGCGGTCACAATCGACACTTTCTTCCCTCTCCCGTTGACGCGAAGGCGTCGCCTGCGGCTGCGGGAGTGGGCGACTCGGCAACGCCGAGCGGGGTGAGGGGGAATTCAGCGCCGCAAACAGGCGGTCCATGACGTCACGGCGCTGCGTCAATATTTCATGATTCCAGAACCGGATGACGCGGAAGTCCTGGCTTTCAAGCCATGCTGTCCGCCGGTCATCATAGGCGCTGTCACAATGCTGGCCACCGTCGGCCTCGACGATCCAACGTGCATCGTAGCAAAGAAAATCGGCAATGAACGATCCGATCGGTTGCTGGCGACGAAATTTGAACGCCGAGAATCGCCGGTCACGCAGCATCGCCCAGAGTGCCGTTTCGGCCATAGTCATAGCGCGGCGGTTGGCGCGGGCGTGCGTTCTGACAACAGCAGCCCCCTCACCCCGCTCGCGCAAGCGCGAGTCGCCCTCTCCCGCAGGGGGAGAGGGGAAGGTCACGCCACCAACCCGAGCGGCGCCTCAATCAACGCCTTGAACACGCTCATAAGTTCCGCGCCATCCGCGCCATCGATGGCGCGGTGATCAAAGCTGCCGGTAACGCTCATCACCGTCGCGATCGCCAGCGCGTCGCCGACCACATAGGGCCGCTTCTCGCCGGCGCCGACCGCCAGGATCATCGCTTGCGGCGGGTTTATCACCGCATCGAACTGTTTGATTCCGAACATCCCGAGGTTGCTCACCGTAGCCGTGCCGCCCTGATATTCGTGCGGCTGCAATTTCCCGGCGCGCGCCTTGTCGGCGAGTAACTTCATCTCGGTGGCAATCACCGACATTGGCTTCATATCCGCCCCGACAATGATCGGCGTTATCAACCCCGACGGTGCCGCCACCGCCACCGAGATATCGGCGCGGCTGTAGCTGATCAGATTGTCGCCGGCGAAGCTGACATTGCACTTGGGCACCTGCCGCAGCGCCAGCGCCAGCGCCTTGATGACCATGTCGTTGACCGACAGCTTGATCTGGCGCGATTCGAGCGCGGCGTTGAGCTCGCCGCGCAATTTCAGCAGCGCATCGAGGCGGACATCGACCGTCAGATAGATGTGCGGAATCGTCTGCTTGGCCTCGGTCAGCCGCTTGGCGATGATCTTGCGCACGGCATTGAGCTTGGTGACGGCATGCGGGATCTCGCTGGTCGGCACGGGCGCAGGGGCCTTCGTGCCCCCCTCCCTTTCAAGGGAGGGGCTGGGGGTGGGTGCCGCCGCAACAGCCGCCGGCTTGCCTGCCACAGCCTCGATATCGGAACGCACGATCCGGCCATTGGGGCCAGACCCGGCAACCCCGCCAAGCGCAACACCCTGGGCTTCGGCAAGACGGCGGGCGAGCGGCGACGCTTTAACCCG
>JANNJH010000449.1:0-7292 GCA_031405775.1 Sphingomonadales bacterium
GATTCGCGTCATGGAACTGACCACGATCGATTATCGCGTCGACGGCCCGATCGCCCGGGTGACGCTCAACCGCCCGCAAGCGCTCAACACCATGAATAAGGAATTCTGGACCGAGATCATCACCGTCTTCAAGGCGATCGACGCCGATCCGAGCGTTCGCGTCGTCGTCATCGCCTCGACCGGCAAGCATTTCACCGCCGGGCTCGATCTTGGCTGGGCGGCGGCTGTCGGCGGCGCGCCGGGTGATCCCGGCCGGGCGCGCGAGGCTTTTCGCCGCCACATCAAGGCCATGCAGGAAAGCTTCAACGTCGTCGATCGCTGCCGGGTGCCGGTGATCGCGGTGGTGCAGGGCGGCTGCATCGGCGGCGGTGTCGATTTCGTCACCGCCTGCGATATCCGAATCGCCAGCGAAAACGCCTTTTTCACCATCCACGAGGTCAACATCGCCATTGTCGCCGATGTCGGCACCCTGCAGCGCATCCCGCATCTGTTGCCGCAGGGGCTGGTGCGCGAGCTTGCCTATACCGGCCGCCGCTTCCCCGCCGCCGAGGCCAGGGCCCATGGTTTCGTCAACAGCGTCGCTGTGAATCATGACGCCGCGATCGAAGCCGGCCTGGCGATGGCGGCGGTGATCGCGGCGAAATCGCCGCTGGTCATCACCGGAATCAAGCATATTCTCAACGCCGGACGCGACCAGACCATCGAACAGGGCCTCGATCATGTGGCGCTGTGGAATGCCGGGATGTTGCAGGGACAGGATGTGCCCAACGCGGTGCGGGCCCAGATCGCCAGGGAAACCGCGGTCTTCGACGACCTGCGCGGCTGATTGCTTATAGGGTCGAACCTCGCGGAACAGCAAAATTCCTGTTCGTGACACATGACCCGCTTGCCCCTGACGCCGCATCGCGTCATAGGGCATTCATCATTTGCCGGGGCCATCGCTCCGACGGTTTTGCCATGGGGCCAAGATGCGCAAGATGCAGCGCCTGCTATTGTCACTCCTGATCGGCCTTGCGCCGCTTCCGGCGCTTGCGCAAAGCGATGCGCCGGCCGCGGCGCCGGTACCGGCGGTAACCACCGCCGCGGTGCCGACCGCGACGCCGCAATATGTCATGCCGACCGCCGGCATCGGCCAGCCGCGCGGCGGCTATCACATGCAGCCGCCGATGACCCCGATCGCCCGTGAAGCGCAGGACCTGACGAACAATGTTCTCAACCCGCTGATGGCCGCGACGGCGATCTTCGTGCTGATCCTGCTGCTGTACACCGTCGTCAAGTTCCGCGCCTCGGCCAACCCGGTCGCATCGACGACCAGCCACCACACCGTCGTCGAAGTCATCTGGACGGTGGCGCCGGTGCTGATCCTCGTCTGGATCGCGGTGCCGTCGTTCCGGCTTCTCGCCAACCAGTACAGCCCGCCCAAGGCCGATATCACCATCAAGGCGACCGGCCACCAATGGTATTGGGAATATGAATATCCCGACCAGGGCGGCTTCAGCTTCGATTCGATCATGCTGACCGACGCCGAAGCGGCCAAGCGCGGCTCGCCCAAGCTGCTCGACACCGACAACCGCGTCGTCGTGCCCCAGGGCGCGGTGGTGAAGATCCTGACGACGTCGTCGGACGTCATCCACAGCTTCGCCATGCCGAGCTTCTGGGTGAAAATGGATGCCGTGCCGGGCCGCATCAACGAAACCTGGTTCAAGGTCGATCGCCCCGGCGTTTACTTCGGCCAGTGCTCGGAACTTTGCGGCACCAAGCATGCCTTCATGCCGATCGCCATCGAAGTCGTGTCGAAGCAGCGTTTCGCGGAATGGACCGCGGCCAAGCAGGCCGAAAACGGCATCGCCCCGCCACCTGCCGCCGGAGCGCCCGTCGTGGTCCCCGCAGCAGTAGCCGAGACCCCGGCGGCGCCCCCCGTGGCTACCGCCGGCACCCCCGCCAAACCCGCCGCCTGAACAGAGGGACCGAACCAATGGCAACCCCAAGCGCCCTCGTCGGGACCGGCGACCACGCTGCCCATGATGACCACGCCCACCCCACGCTGAGCTTTGCCCAGCGTTGGCTTTTTTCGACCAATCACAAGGACATCGGCACCCTTTACCTGATCTTCGCGATCATCGCCGGCACCATCGGCGGCGCGATTTCGGGCATCATGCGCCTCGAACTGGCGCAGCCCGGCATCCAGTATCTGACGATGATGACGCAGGGCAATCTCGACGCCTCCTACCATCTCTGGAACGTCTTCATCACCGCCCATGGCCTGATCATGGTGTTCTTCACCGTCATGCCGGCAATGATCGGCGGCTTCGGAAACTGGTTTGTTCCCATCATGATAGGCGCGCCCGACATGGCGTTCCCGCGGATGAACAACGTCTCTTTCTGGCTGCTGGTGCCGTCATTCATCTTGCTCGTCGGCTCGATGTTCGTCGAAGGTCCGGCCGGTTTCAACGGCGCCGGCACCGGCTGGACGGTCTATCCGCCGCTCTCGACCAGCGGCCACCCCGGACCTGCCGTCGACATGGCGATCCTGTCGCTCCACCTTGCCGGCGCCTCGTCGATTCTCGGCGCCATCAACTTCATCACCACCATTCTCAACATGCGCGCACCGGGGATGACCCTCCACAAGATGCCGCTGTTCGTCTGGTCGGTGCTCGTCACCGCCTTCCTGCTGTTGCTGTCGATGCCGGTTCTCGCCGGCGCCATCACCATGTTGTTGACCGACCGCAACTTCGCTACGAACTTCTTCACGATCGATGGCGGGGGTGACCCGGTCCTCTACCAGCACCTGTTCTGGTTCTTTGGCCATCCCGAAGTTTATATTCTCATCGTGCCCGGATTCGGCATGATCTCGCAGATCATCTCGACCTTCTCGAAGAAGCCGGTGTTTGGCTATCTCGGCATGGCCTATGCGATGGTCGCCATCGGCTTCATCGGCTTCCTCGTCTGGGCGCATCACATGTTCACGGCCGGCCTGGACGTGAATACCAAGATGTACTTCACCGCTGCCACGATGATCATCGCGGTGCCGACCGGTATCAAGATTTTCTCGTGGATCGCCACCATGTGGGGAGGCTCGATCAGTTTCGAGACCCCGATGCTCTGGGCGATCGGCTTCATTTTCATGTTCACCGTCGGTGGCGTGACGGGCGTCATCCTCGCCAACGCCGGCGTCGATACCTATTTCCACGACACCTATTATGTCGTGGCGCATTTCCACTATGTGCTTTCCCTGGGCGCCGTGTTCGCCATCTTTGCCGGTTTTTACTATTGGTTCGGCAAGATGACCGGCAAGCCGTACAACGAACTCCTCGGCAAGCTGCACTTCTGGGTGTTCTTCATCGGCGTGAACGTCATGTTCTTCCCGATGCACTTCCTGGGGCAGGACGGCATGCCGCGACGCATCCCAGACTATCCCGAGCAATTCGCCCATTATAACCAGATCGCCAGCTATGGTTACCTGATCATGGCGCTGGGCATGGTGATCTTCTTCGTCAACCTGATCGTCAGCTTCGCCAGCAAGCGCCGCGCCGCGGACAATTACTGGGGCGAAGGCGCAACGACGCTGGAATGGACTTTGTCCTCGCCGCCGCCGTTCCACCAGTTCGAAACGCTGCCGGTCATCAAGTAACACCGTCCCTGTTCCCGCTCCGGCCCATGGGCTCGGGGCGGGACATCGAGTGATTTTGTAACGCCATGAACCGACCAACCGCCCCGTTCGCCGTCGTTGCCGCTCCCGTGACGGCCTTTGCGGAATGGCGTGATTATTTCGCGCTTTTGAAGCCGCGGGTGATGACGCTGGTCATCTTTACCGCCTTTTGCGCGATGATGGCGGCGCCGGGGACGATCCATCCCTTCCTCGGCTTCACCGCCATCCTGTGCGTCGCGGTCGCGGCCGGCGCTTCGGGGGCGCTCAACCAATGGTATGAAGCCGATATCGACGCGCTGATGCAGCGCACCGCCAACCGGCCGCTGCCGGCGGGCAAGATGGAGCGCCGCGAAGCGCTGGCGTTCGGTGTCGCGCTGGCCGTGGGCTCGGTCGCCATCATCGGCGTCGCGGTCAACTGGGTCGCCGCCTTCTGGTTGGCTGTGTCGATTCTGTTCTATGTTTTCGTCTACACAGTCTGGCTGAAGCGGCGGACGCCGCAGAACATCGTCATCGGTGGCGCTGCCGGGGCATTCCCCGTCATCGTCGGCTGGGCCGCCGTGACCGGCGACACATCGCTGCTGCCGTGGCTGCTGTTCTCGATCATCTTCCTGTGGACGCCGCCGCATTTTTGGGCGCTGGCGCTGTTCATGGAGGCTGATTATGCCAAGGCCGGCGTTCCGATGCTGCCGGTCACGCATGGGCTGGCCAACACGCGCAAGCAGATTCTCGCCTATTCGGCGCTGCTGGTGCCGGTGTCGATCTTGCCGGCGGTGCTCGGCCTGACCGGTTGGGTCTATGGCGGCACAGCTTTGACGTTGGGCATCATCTTCATGGTGATGGCCTTCCAGGTTTCGCGTAGCCGCGCCGAGATCGCCGTCGACATGACCGCCGAAAAGAAACTGTTCAAGTTCAGCCTGCTCTATCTCGCCCTCCTGTTCGCAGCGCTCGTCGCCGACCGGTTGCTGCTGGCATGACCGTCCGCTGGTCACCCGCCGAGCGTGCGGCCTTTGAGGCGCGCCGCAAATCCCGCAATCTCGCGCTTGGAATCGTCCTTGGCGCGCTGGTTCTGCTGTTCTTCGGCATCACCATCGTCCGGATGACGCCGGGGTTCGCCAAGGCCGAGCCGCAGATCGGTCAGCAGTCCGTGCCTTCGGGGGCGAAATCATGACCGACGTGACGCTCGACCGCGCCAAGCGCCGCACCGGCTTCTTCTCCGCCGGCATCGCTGTCGGGATGATTGCCGCGGCTTACGCCAGCGTTCCGCTCTACCGCATCTTTTGCCAGGTGACGGGCTTTGGTGGCACCACCAACCGAGCCGAGGCGACCGCGCTGCCCGATATGATCCGGATGCAGGCGCTGGGCGGTCGCACCATCAAGATCCGTTTCGATTCGAACATCGCGCCGGGCATGGCATGGACCTTCGCGCCGCGCGTTCGCGAGGACATCATCAAGATCGGCGAAAAGCGCATGGCGTTCTTCAACGCATCGAATTTGGCATCGACGCCGACGACTGGCCGCGCCATCTTCAACGTCTCACCCGACACGGCGGGCAAGTATTTCCGCAAGATCGAATGCTTCTGCTTCACCGAACAGACGCTGGCCGTGGGCGAAACCGCCCAGATGCCGGTGACCTATTTCGTCGATCCGGCGATCCTCGATGATCCCGACGCGAAAAAGATCGACGAGATCACGCTCAGCTATACCTTCTTCCCGGTGGACAATCCGGATATAAAACCAGTAAGCAAAATCGCAACAACCGCATCATCGAATAGGGGCTAAAGGTCATGGCCGCTGGCAAGACCCACGACTATCACATCCTCAATCCCTCCAGCCGCCCGATCGTCATGTCGTTCGCGGCGCTGGTGCTCGCCGCCGGCGCGATCGCCTGGATGCACAAGCTGTCCTGGGGGGTGCCATTGTTCTTCGCTGGCATCGCCGCGGTGTGCGCGATGTTCTACCTGTGGTGGAAGGATGTCATCCACGAAGCCAACACCGGCGATCATACGCCAGTCGTCCAGTTGCACCTGCGCTATGGCATGATCCTGTTCATCGCTTCGGAAGTGATGTTCTTCGTCGCCTGGTTCTGGGCCTATTTCAACGCGGCGCTCTACCCCAATATGCACGCAGGCATCGATGGCAAATGGCCACCGGCGGGTGTTGAAGTTCTTGATCCCTTCGTTTTTCCGCTGCTCAACACGCTGATCCTGCTGCTCTCGGGCACCACCGTGACCTGGGCGCACCACGCGCTGATCCATGGTGATCGCAAGTCGCTCAAGCAGGGTCTGGCGCTGACCATCATCCTCGGGATGATCTTCAGCGGCGTGCAGGCGTTCGAATATTACCACGCCGAATTCGCCTTTGCCGGTAACGTCTACGGCTCGACCTTCTACATGGCGACCGGCTTCCACGGTTTTCATGTCATCGTCGGCACGATCTTCCTGATGGTTTGCCTGCTCCGAGTGTATAAGGGCGACTTCACGCCGCGCCAGCATTTCGGTTTCGAAGCTGCGGCTTGGTACTGGCATTTCGTCGATGTCGTCTGGCTGTTCCTGTTCATCGCCATCTACGTCTGGGGATCGAGGTTCGGCGCCGCGGTGGTCCATAACGCCTTTGGGTGACACCACGCCTCCGGCCGCCGGCCCGCAACGGCGGGTGGCGGCGGTTCCGTCGGCCGTCGAAGTCGCCTTGAAGGGCTGTTGTCCGCGCTGCGGCAAGGGCAGAATGTTCACTCGCTTCGTCGTCTTCGCGCCGCGTTGCGCCAATTGCGGGCTCGACTTTCGCGCCTTCAATGTTGGCGATGGCGCGGCGAGTTTCCTGATCCTGATCGTCGGCGCCATCGTTACCGGGTTGGCGATGTGGCTCGAACTGACCCGCTCTCCCTCCTGGTATGTCCATGTCGTCCTGTGGCTGCCGCTGACGCTCGTGCTTTCTCTTGCCTTGATGCGCCTTGCCAAGGCGCTCTTGCTGGCGCTCGAATATCGTCACGAGGCGCGGCAGGGGACGTTGTGAGATCGTGGTTGTGAAACGCTTTCCGATCGTCCCGACACTTCTCACCGTCGTCATGCTGGCGACGTTGATCAGCCTTGGTGCCTGGCAGTTGCAGCGGCGCGAATGGAAACACGACCTCATCGCCCGGCTCGAAGCGGCGCAAACCCAGCCGCTGCTCGACCCTGCCGATTTCCGGAAAGCCATGAGCGGCGAAGCCAGCGTCCAGTATCGCCGTGCCGAACTGCCGTGCGCGGCGGGAAGCATATTGCCCTATGACCTGAAGGGCGGCAGCAGCCTGACCGGCACCTCGGGTTATCTCGTTCTGGTATCGTGCCGGCCCGACCACAAGCCGCCGGTTATCGTCGTCGTCGCCGGCTGGACGATGCGGCCCGATGCGGCGCGGGTTCCAATCATGGTCGATACGGTGTTTCGCGGCATCATCATCGAACACCCCTATGGCGATGCCAAGGCACGGCCGCAGTTCATGCTGATCCCCGATAGCGCCGTGCCGCCGCTCGTACGCTCGCGCTTGCCGACGCCGGCCGATCTGCCCGACAATCATCTGTCCTATGCCGGACAATGGTTTGGCCTCGCGATCGTGCTGGCGACGATCTACGGCCTGTGGTTGCGGCGTCGGCTGCGCGGCGAAACGGTT
>JANNJH010000450.1:0-4499 GCA_031405775.1 Sphingomonadales bacterium
CAGCGCCAGGCCATGCGGCACCGTCGGGTCCTTGCGGACGCGGCTGATGTAGGTCGCATATTCGCCGACGCATTCGATCGGGGTGATGTAGCCACCGTCCTCGCGCTTGTCGAAAAGCATGATGCCGGGCGATTCGCGCAGGATGGCCTGGGCTTGCTTGACCGAAAGCGGGCGTTCGAACTCGATGTTGATGGCTTCGGAGTGCCCGACGAACACCGGCACGCGGACGCAGGTCGCGGTGACCTGGATGTCGGGCGACAGGATCTTGTGGGTCTCCTGCGCCATCTTCAGTTCCTCCTTGGTATAGCCGTCATAGCCGCTGTCGGGGCCGACGAAACTGTCGATGTGCGGAATGACGTTGAAGGCGATCTGCTTGGTGAACTTGCGCGGCACCAGCGCGTCGCCGACGAAGATGGCGCGCGATTCCTCGAACAATTCGTCCATGCCTTCCTTGCCGGCGCCCGAAACCGACTGGTAGGTCGAAACCACGACGCGCTTGATGGTGGCGGCATCGTGGAGCGGCTTCAACGCCACGACCATCTGCGCCGTCGAGCAATTGGGGTTGGCGATGATGTTGCGGCGGGTATAGCGGTCGATGGCTTCGGGGTTCACCTCGGGCACGATCAACGGCACATCGGGCTCCATGCGGAACAGCGACGAATTGTCGATGACGGTGCAGCCGGCGGCGGCGGCCTTGGGCGCGTAGATCTTTGTCGGGCCGGAGCCGACGGCGAACAGCGCCATGTCCCAGCCGGAAAAATCGAAATGTTCGAGGTTCTGGACCTTGAGCTTGCGGCCGGTGTCGCCGAAATCGATGACGTCGCCGGTCGACCGCGCGCTGGCCAGAACGGCGATCTCCGCCAGCGGGAACTCGCGCTCGGCAAGGATGTTGAGCATTTCGCGACCGACATTGCCGGTGGCGCCGACGACGACGACTTTATAGGCCATTGGGTATCTCCTGTGGGCGCGGGCCTTAGCGCATCGGGCCACCGAGGCCAAGACTCGTCCCGCGCTAAAGCCGCGTCGACAGGATCATGGACGGCCGATGCCGGGGCTGTCGGTTTGCCGGCCGATGCCGGGGTTGTCGGCTTGCCGGCCGATGCCGGGGTTGTCGGCTTGCCGACCGATGCTGGCGCTGTCGGCTTGCCGGCCGATGCCGGCGGGTGCGATCGTCCCCATCGAGACGTAGAATTTGGCGAGATCGTCGACGCCGAGGCTGGGGACGCGGCGCACCCGGGCGACGTCGACAAACAGCAGCGCGCCGCCGACCGGAACCGGCGCGGTCGGCAGCAGCACGAGGTAACGCGGGCCATCGCCCATATCGAAGACCTGCGGGGCCGCGAGCAGCGACAGGATTTCGGTATCGTCGCCAAAGCGCACCGAAACCACCGCCATGCCTTGTAGCTCGCCGCCGGGGGTGCCGCCGATCATGCGGACCATCTGCGCCAGCGGGCGATACAGGCTGCCCAGGATGGGTATCTTGCCGATGAGTTTGTCGAGGCCACCTTCCAGCCGCGCGCGCCACTGGGTCTGGACGATGAGCCCAAGGCCCCAGACCAGCAGCACCGCGATGCCGACGCCGGTGACAAAGGCCAGTTCGGGCGTGCGGGTGACGAGCATGCCGCCGCGCGCCAAAACCCCGCCGATCAGCGTCTCGGGGCCGAGCGCGGCGATGACATAGCCCGCCAGCCATTGCAGCAGCAGAATGGTGAGGATCACCGGCGCGAGGAAGACCAGCCCGGTGAGGAACGGCCCGGCGATGCGGCGCATCATATCAGATGGGCGAGGATGGCGTCGCCCATCTGGGCGGTGGTCATGGCGCCGCCAAGGTCGGCGGTGCGGGCGCCATCGTTGAGCGCGGCTTCGACCGCGGCTTCGAGCTTTTGCGCCAGATCGGCGCGGGCGAGGCTGTAGCGCAGCGCCATGGCGAGGCTGAGGATGCTGGCGCAGGGGTTGGCGACGCCGCGCCCGGCGATATCGGGGGCCGAGCCGTGGATCGGTTCGTAAAGCCCAGGCTTGCCGGCCTCGCCGATCGCCGCCGAGGGCAGCATGCCGAGCGATCCGGTCAGCATGGCGGCTTCGTCGGACAGCATGTCGCCGAACAGATTGTCGGTCAGGATGACGTCGAACTGCTTGGGATATTTGACCAATTGCATCGCCATGTTGTCGGCGAGCATGTGGCTGAGCGCAATGTCGGGATATTCGGCGTCGCGCAGCGCCTGGACTTCCTCGCGCCACAACAGCCCGGCCTCCATGACGTTGGATTTTTCGGCGGAGACGACTTCGCGCTTGCGGCCGCGCGCCAGTTCAAAGGCGGTGCGGGCGACGCGCTGGATTTCGCTGGTCGTGTAGACATGGGTGTTGACGCCGCGGCGCTGGCCATCGGCAAGGGTTTCGATACCGCGCGGGCGTCCGAAATAGACGCCGCCGGTCAGTTCGCGAACGAAAAGGATATCAAGGCCTTCGACCAGATTGCGCTTCAACGACGAGGCATCGGCGAGCGCGGCAAAGCACAAGGCCGGGCGCAGATTGGCATAGACGTTCATGCCGGCACGCAAGCCCAGCAGCCCGGCTTCGGGGCGCTTGTCATAGGGTTGCCCGGCCCATTGCGGACCACCGACGGCACCCATCAGTACGGCGTCCGATGCCTTGGCCAAGGCCAGCGTCGCGTCGGTCAACGGCACGCCATCGGCATCGATGCCGACGCCGCCGAAGCGGGCTTCGCTGATGCCAAGGTCGAGGCCCTGGGCTATCAGCCGCTCGGCGACGCGGCGCGAAATCGCGGTGACTTCGGGGCCGATACCGTCACCGGGGAGGAGCAACAGGGTCTTGGTCATGGCGAGTCTCGGGGCTTTCTGCGGGCGGTGCCGGGGTGGTCGCCGGGTGATTTCAGGCGAAACGGTTCAGGCGGCGCGCTTGGCGGCGCCGCCGATCCACGGCTGCGTGCTCGCCAGCCGCTTTTCGTGCGCGGCGATATCGGCGTCCATCGCCACCGTCAGCCCGATTTCATCAAGGCCGTTGACGAGGCAATGCTTGCGGAACGGATCGATCGCGAAACTGAAACGGTCCTGGAAAGCCGTGGTGACAACCTGGTTTTCGAGATCCACCGTGATCGGCTCGGTGGCGGCGACTTCGAGCAGCCGGTCGATCTGGTCCTGCGGCAGCACCACCAGCAGCATGCCGTTCTTGAAGGCGTTGCCCGAAAAAATGTCGGCGAACGACGGTGCGATGACGGTGCGGATGCCCATATCGGCCAAGGCCCAGGGCGCGTGTTCGCGGCTCGAACCGCAGCCGAAATTGTCGCCGGCGATGAGGATCGGCGCGCCCTTGTTGCGCGCCGAATCGAAGATATTGTCGGGGTCCTGCCGGATCACCGCAAAGGCGTGCTGGCCCAGCCCGGTCCGGGTGATGGTCTTGAGGAACCGCGCCGGGATGATGACGTCGGTATCGACATTTTCGGCGCCGAACGGGATGGCGGTGCCGGTGAGGGTGGTGAATTTGCGCATGCTCGCCTGATGCCAGAGCGACGGGGATAAATCTACCGCCCCGAATCTACCTTAGTTGCGCAGCGCCTGCTAAGCCCTGCCCGACATGAGCAAGCAGCACCTCTATCTCGTCGATGGCTCCGGCTATATCTTTCGCGCCTACCACCGGTTGCCGCCGCTGACCGATCCGCACGGCACGCCGGTCGGCGCGGTCTATGGCTTCACCGCGATGCTGTGGAAGCTGATTACCGAGCTGGCCAATGCCGAGGCGCCAACGCATCTGGCGGTCATCCTCGATGCCGGATCGCAGACGTTTCGCAACGACATGTACGCGCAATACAAGGCGCACCGGCCGCCGCCGCCCGAGGATCTGGTGCCGCAGTTCCCGCTGATCCGCGACGCGGTGCGGGCGTTTTCGGTGCCGTGCATCGAACAGGTCGGCATGGAGGCCGACGACATCATCGCCTCCTATGCGCTGGAGGCTTTGCGCAATGATTTCAACGTCACCATCGTCAGTTCCGACAAGGATCTGATGCAGTTGATCCAGCCGGGGATCGACTTGCTCGACACGATGAAGAATCAGCGCATCGACCGCGCCGAAGTCATCGAGAAGTTTGGCGTGCCGCCCGAGCAGGTCGGCGAAGTGCTGGCGCTGATGGGCGACGTCGCCGACAATATCCCCGGTGTGCGCGGGGTGGGGCCGAAAACCGCCGCCGAATTGATCCAGCGATATGGCACGGTCGAGGGCGTCATCGCCAATATCGATGCGATCAAAAAGCCCAAGCTGCGGGAAACGCTGGCGGCTTCGATCGACAAGGCCCGCATGTCGCGCGAGCTGGTGCGGCTGAAGGACGACATCCCGCTGGCGGAACCATTGGCGGCGCTGACGCTGCGCCATCCGCCGCACGAGCCGCTGGCGAAGTTCCTCGCCAAGCATGGCTTTCGCGCCCTGCTGTCGAAGCTGGGGCGCGAGGCCGAGGCCGCCCACGCCATGCCGGTCAATGTCGCGGCGAT